>NZ_JBFAQJ010000011.1:0-182645 GCF_040677225.1 Saccharopolyspora sp. NPDC049357
CGCGCAGCACCCACAGCAGGGGCATCTCCGCGGGGACGTCGACCTCGACGTCCTTGCCGTTGACGGTGAACTCGTACTTGGGCATGTCGCTCGGGGACTCCTTAGCGGAAGATCTCTTCAGGCCGGAATCAGTAGTTGACCGGGAAGCTGCGCGGCTTGGTGCCGGTCGCGCGGGCGTAGGCGGTGGCGATCGCACCCGCGGACACCGGCACGCCCAGCTCGCCCACACCGCCCGGCTCGTCGGTGGTGGCCGGCATGACGTGGATCTGCAGGTCGGTGGGGGTGTGACGCTGACGCGCCCACAGGAAGTCCCCGAAGCTGCCCTCGCGCACCGCACCGTTGTCGATGTGGATGCCCGCCTGCAGCACCGTGGAGATCGCGTCGGTCAGGCCGCCCATCATCTGAGCCTCGATGCCGCGCGGGTTCAGCGGAACGCCCGCGTCGACGGCGATCACGGCCTTGGTGACCCGCGGCTTCTTCGGGTCGGTGGCGTTGATCTCGACCAGGCAGGCCGCGACCGACTTGAACTCCTCGTGCAACGAGATGCCCTGCGCGTGGCCCTGGGGCATCGAGCGGCCCCACTTGCCGTCCTTCATGACCTTCTGCAGCACGGCCTTGGCGCGGTCGCTCTTGGCGTTCTCCAGCCGGAAGTTCGCCGCGTCGGAACCGGCCTTCTCCGCGATCTGGTCGACGACCAGGTCCTCCGCGGTGCGGAAGGTCGCCGAGTGCACCGACCGCCAGCTGCCGGTGTGCACGCCCTCCAGCGGGTAGTCGCTCAGCGAGATCGTGGTCGCGCCGAACTCGTAGGGCACGGACTGGGTGAGGTTGAAGTACAGCTGCGCGGCCGGGAGCTTGCCGATCCCGGACTGCACGGCGGTCGAGGTGATCAGGTCACCGATGCCGTGGTTGAAGTCGGTCGAGACGCTGGCCATCTTGTGCGCCCAGGACCGCACCTTGCCGCTGCGGAAGGAAGCCTTCACGCGGTGGTGCGAGGCGGGACGCATCCGGCCGTGGCGGGTGTCGTCGTTGCGGGTCCACATCAGCTTGACCGGCTTGCCGATGGCCTTGGAGACCTCGGCGGCCTCGATCGCGGCGTCGTGGAACAGGTGCCGGCCGAAGGAACCGCCGGCGCGGGTGACGTGCACCTTGACGTCGAGGACGCCCACGGCCGCGGCGACGTCCTTCTGCGTGACCTGCGGGGACTGGGCGGGAACCCAGATCTCGGCGCTGCTGTCCTTGACGTCGGCGATCGCGTAGTTGACCTCCATCGGCGCGTGGCTGACGAAGGCGAAGTCGAAGCTCTCGTCGATCTCGTCGCCGTCGCTGTCGGAGATCGCGTCGTCGAGGCTGCCGGTCATCCCGGCCAGCTTCTCCTGGATGTCCGCCGACGACATGTCGGCGATGGGGCCCTGCTTCCAGGTGACGTCGAGCTTCTTGGCCAGCTCCATGGCCTGCCAGGTGTACTCGGCGCACACCGCGACACCGGTGGAGATCTCAGCGGTGCCCTTGAACCCGGGGGCGTTGCGGATGGCGGAGTCGTCGTAGGACTGGACCTCGCCGTCCAGCGTCGGCGGGCGGACCACGACGGCCACCACGGAACCCGGGATCTTCAGGTCGGAGACGAAGTGGGCCTGGCCGGTGACGATGGCGGCGGCGTCGGAGCGGGTGTGCCCCTTGCCGAGGACCTTGAACTCGTCCGGGCTCTTCGGCGTGGCCGGCACCGAGGGGGCGACCACCTTGGCGGCGTCCTTGGCCAGCTCGGCGAAGGTGGCCTTGCGGCCGCCCGGACCGACGATGCCGGTGCCCTGGGCCGTGAGGCCGCTGGCGGAGACGCTCCACTTCTTGGCGGCGGCGGTGACCAGCCGGGAACGCGCGGTGGCGGCCATCTGGCGCAGCGGCTTCCAGAACGTGCGCACCGACGACGAAGCCGCGGTGAACTGGTTGAACATCAGCTCGGGGCGGGCGTCGGAGAGCTCGACCACGACGTCCTGGGTGCGCGCGCCGAGCTCCTCGGCCAGCATCATCACCACTGCGGTGTTGAGGCCCTGCCCGGATTCGAGGCGCGGGAGCTCGAAGCGGACCTTGTTGTCCGCGGTGAACTCCAGCTTCATCAGCGCCATGGTCGGCGCGGTGGCGATCTCCATGAGGTCGCCGAAGTCCATGAGCCCGGAGACGGGGGGAAGTGGCAGCTGACCGGCGACCGGGCCGGGAGCGGCGGCGGCTTCGCCTTCCAGGACGAACTTGCCGGCGACGGTCAGCATCGGAGCCGCCGCGACGTAGGTGAGGAAGCGTCGGCGTCCCGTGCCGGGCGCCGGAGCGGCTTCCTCGTGAGCGGTGGCGGGGTGAACCATCCAAACTCCTCTCGCGCGCCAGCACTCAAATGGCCGACCGGGGACCATTCACCGAGCGGAAAAGACGTGCCGACGTACTCAAACAGGCCAAGGCAGGACTTGTCCGACTTCAGGTCCGTCGCTAACCCCGTGCGATGCGGAGGGGTGTGCACCGCGTCATCGAAAATTCATTTCCGGTCGCCAGGAGTAGTCGAATTGCGACGTTTGGCCGCGCCGTCACTTCCAGTGACCAGAAGCTATTCGAAGATGACTTTCCGGGGTTGTGTTGACTTCCTCTGGGGTCGGGGGAAATGGTGCTTGAAAAGTCGGTGCGGCCGGTTTTCACCTGCCAACGTCGCGAGAGCCTACCTGACGGTAAAGTTGGGTCTGAATCACCCTTTCAGCAGAGTTTTGACTACTCTGAATGGAGTAGTCGTGCGTAAGTCCGGACCAGTTCTGACCGGGTGGCCAATCAGTCGGAACCGGTACAGGACAGGCGGTCTCGCCCCTGGAGTTCTGAAGCAGTTCGCTGCGTGATGGGATAAGTCGCAATGCAATTCAGCATTGCCGAGCGCGTCTGCTAATCTTCCCGCGCATACTGCCCGACCAGCGTATATAACAATTGTGTCGATAGGTCCCAATAGCGCGTTGACCATGCATGACTGCAGTCCTAGGCTGCGTCGTCATCTGATGCGCCGGTGGGTCCGAAATTTTTCGGCGCACCCGCAGGCCCGGCCGTTTCGGGGTACGCAGGTCGGCGTGGGTTCTTCTTGCTGCGGCCAACCAACGGAGAAGGTTTGAGACGAGGTCCATGTCAACGCTGAAAAGCTCCTTCGCCTCCGGCACGATCAAGGCGCGCCTGCTGGCCATCGCACTCGTCCCGAGTGTCGCGGCCCTGCTCGTCGGCGTGGGCTTGTCCGGGTACCTGATCTTCCACGGCCTGAGCGTTCAGAACTACGTCGGCAGACTCGCCGACGCCAAGGACCCCTCGGCCCGATTCGTCGCGAACCTGCAGGACGAGCGCCAGCTGACCCTCGTCTACCTCAGCAACCGCAACGAGCGCCGCAACCTCGACGAGGTCCGCCAGAAGTTCGACGCCTCGCTGGCCGAGATGGACGGCGTCGCCGAGGAGTTCTCCGACGCCGTGCCGAGCGACGCGCGTGGCAACTTCGACGAGTTCCGCTCGCAGCTCAACACCGTCAAAGAGGTGCGCAAGCAGGTCGACGGCGGACCGGCCGAACTGGACGCGGTCTACAAGTTCTACAACGGCCTGTTCGACGCCTACAACATGAGCCTGCGGACCTACGTCCGGTACGCGCCGGACGCCCAGGTCTCCTACGAGAGCTCGGTGTCCGCCGACCTCATGGACGCGGCCGACGCCATGGCCCGAGGCCACGCGCTCGCGCTTGGCCGCACCTCGGTCGGCATGACCCCGGCGCAGTACCACGAGTACGCGCACCAGATCGGCGCCTTCCACGACAACCTGAACTCGCTGACGCCGCGAATGACGCCGGTCGAGGAGCAGACCTACAAGGACCTCCAGAAGGGCTCGGCCTGGACCCGCGTCGACGCGGTGCAGGACGCCATGGAGGTCGCCGGTGCCCAGGCCGCGGCCGGTCAGGTCATCAAGGTCCCGGTCAGCACCACCGACTGGATCAGCTCCACGCACGACCTGGCGCGCGAGCTCAACGCGCTGTCGACCTCGCACTACCAGTACGCGCTGGTGCTCGGTGGCGCCGTCGCCGGCGAGACGCTGCTGACCTCGGCGATCACCGGCGCGATCATCGTGCTGATCGTGCTGATCGTCTTCCTGATCGCCCTGCGGCTGGCGAACCTGCTGGTGCGACGGCTCAACAAGCTGCGCAGCGAGACGCTGGCGCTGGCCGAGCGGGAGATGCCGTCGGTCGTGGCGCGGCTGCGCAACGGGAAGCAGGTCGACGTCGAGCGCGAGGTCTCCTGGCTGCGCTTCGGCGACGACGAGATCGGTGAGGTCGCCAACGCCTTCAACGAGGCGCAGCGCACCGCGATCCGCGCGACCGTCGCCGAAGCCGAGACCCGGCAGGGCGTCCGCTCGGTGTTCCTCAACATCGCCCACCGCAGCCAGGTCATGGTCCACCGCCAGCTGCAGGTGCTCGACAAGGCCGAGCGCAAGCTGGAGGACCCGGACCAGCTGGAGCTGCTGTTCCAGCTCGACCACCTGGCCACCCAGTCCCGCCGGAACGCCGAGAACCTGATCATCCTCGGTGGTCAGCGCCCCGGCCGGCAGTGGCGCAACCCGGTTCTGCTGCACGACGTCGTGCAGGGCGCGGTCGCCGAGACCGAGCTCTACGCACGCGTCGAGATCCAGCAGCTGCCGGAGATCTCGGTGCAGGGCCGCGCGGTCGCCGACCTCGTTCACCTGCTTGCCGAGCTGGTGGACAACGCGACCTCGTTCTCGCCGCCGGAATCGCACGTCGAGGTCCGCGGCAACGTGGTCGGCAAGGGCATCATCGTCGAGATCGAGGACCAGGGCATCGGCCTGGAGGCCGAGAAGCTCGAGGAACTCAACCAGCTGCTGATCAGCCCGCCCGACTTCTCGGTGATGGCGCTGTCCGAAGAGGCCCGGATGGGTCTGTTCGTGGTCGCGCAGCTGGCGGGCAGGCACGGGATCAAGGTCACCCTGCGCGACTCCGCCTACGGCGGGATCCGGGCCGTGGCGCTGATCCCGAACCACATCGTCGCCGAGCGCGGTCCGCAGACCGAGCGTCAGGAACGCGTCGAGCAGAGCGGCTCGCAGCCCGCGATCGCGGCCGCCGAGCCCGAGACCCGGCCGAAGATCCCGCGCAAGCGCTGGATGGAGGGTCGGCTCGACCCGGACGTCATGCCGGACCCGATCGGACCGGACAGCCCGATCACCCCGCACAACCCGGTCGGCCACGAGACGGCCACGCAGCGCTGGACCCACCCGGGTGCCAACGGATCCGGGCCGGCCACCGGTGAAATCGGTGCGCCGAAGCAGAACCCGGCCGAGCAGCGTCGCCCAGCCGCGCCGCCGCGCCAGCCGGAGCCGCCGCGCCAGCCCGAGCCCCGGGTCAACGAACAGCAGCGTCCGGCGATGGGACGGCGGATCGCGCCGGAGACCCCGGCGAACATGCCGGGGCTGTCGTCGAACATGCCCAACGCGTCTGGTGAAATCCTCCCGACGGAGGTCGTTGCGAACGGAACCAACGGCTCTGGCCCGCCGAAGAGCGGTACCACGGCCGGGGTTTCGGTGAACACGTCGGTTTCCAGCTCGGCCGACAAGCCGCCGCTCCCGCAGCGTCGGCGCGGTCAGAAGGCCAATCTCGCGGCGCCGCTCCGCGCCCAGATCGACCAGAACCAGAAGCCGGAAGCCGCGCCGCAGCAGCCCGCTCCCAGCAGCGGTCCGCCGCGGACGCCCGACAGGTTCCGCAACAGCATGAACGCCTTCCAGACAGGCACCAAGCGAGCGCGCACCAACGACGTGAACAACGACGGTGCGCGGCCAGGAGGAAACGAGGCATGACGCTGAAGGCTTATAGCAAGGAAGTTGACTGGCTGCTCAACGATCTCGTGCAGCGGCTGGCCGGTGCGGACAAGGCCGCGTTGCTGTCCTCCGACGGTCTGCTGCTGGGCAAGACGCCGCAGCTCGGCCAAGCCGACGCGGAGCACTTGGCGGCGGTCGCCTCCGGTTTCCAGAGCCTGTCGAAGGGCGCGGCGCTGCAGTTCGACGGCGGTGAGGTCTACCAGACCGTCGTGGAGATGGCGAACTGCTTCCTGATGGTCACCGCGGCCAGCGAGGGCGCCTGCCTCGCGCTGATCGCCGCCGCGGACGCCGACCTCGGCATGATCGCCTTCGAGGCGAACCGCATGGTGACCAGGGTGGGCAACTACCTGAGCTCCGCGCCCCGTGCCGCCGGTTCTCCCCTTGATGTGTGAGCGCCATGTCAGGTGGGCGAGGATGGTTCGACGAGGATGCGGGACCGGTGGTGCGTCCGTACGCCCTGACCAAGGGGCGTACGCGGGCCACGAGCTACGAGCTCGACCTGATCACGCTCGTCGTGGCGCGCCAACCGCTGCCGCCGAACGCGCGTGCGCTTTCGCCCAACTACCAGCGGGTCCTGGCGGGATGCGGCTATCCGGTCTCGGTCGCCGAGGTCGCCGCACGAGCGGACTTGCCGCTGGGCGTGGTGAAGATTCTGATCAGTGACTTGATCGAGCGGGACTACGTGGTCTTCGGACCGGATTCGTCGCCGACGACCGGCCCGAGCCTCGACATGATGCAGAAGGTGCTGGATGGGATCCGCAAACTCTGAACAAGCCAGCCTCAACGCGGTCGCCGCGAAGATCCTCATCGCGGGCGGGTTCGGTGTCGGCAAGACGACCCTGGTGGGGTCGGTCAGCGAGATCGTGCCCCTGCGGACCGAGGAGACGCTGACCGAGGCGAGCGCCGGGGTCGACGACCTGACGGGCGTGGAGCGCAAGACCACCACCACGGTGGCCTTCGACTTCGGCCGCATCACCATCAGTTCCGACCTGATCCTGTACCTGTTCGGGACCCCGGGCCAGGAGCGCTTCTGGTTCATGTGGAACGAACTGGCCAACGGGGCGCTCGGGGCGATCGTGCTGGCCGACACCCGGCGACTGGACACCTGCTTCGCGGCGATCGACTACTTCGAGGGCCGCGGGCTGCCGTTCATCATCGGCGTGAACTGCTTCAACGGCACCCAGATCTACGATCCGGAAGAGGTCCGGCGCGCGCTGGACATCGACGAGAACGTGCCGATCATGCTGTGCGACGCGCGGCAGCGGGACTCCAACAAGCAGCTGCTGACGACCCTGATGGAGCACGTCATGGCCGTCACCCGCGCCAAGCAGCAGCACGCGATGCGCTGATCGTCCCCACGGGAGCTGGCCCCGGTGCGAGCCGGGGCCAGCTCGCACCCGGGGTGCGGTCGCAGCGGTGTCCGCTGCCCCGATGGACGTCCGTGACCAGCGCTGACGTACGCTGGATAGCTGTGCTCGTCATTGCGCTGGACACCTCGACGCCCGCGGTCACGGCGGGGCTGGTCGACCTCGACGAAGGCCGCCCGCGGGTTCTCGCCGAGCGCGTCACGATCAACCCGCGCGCGCACGGCGAACTGCTGATGCCACAACTGGTCGACGTCGTGGAGGAGGCCGGTCGCGGCTTCGCCGAAGTCGATGCGATCGTCGCCGGGATCGGACCGGGGCCCTTCACCGGCCTGCGGGTCGGCCTGGCCACCGCCGCCGCGCTCGGCCAGGCCTGCGACGTCCCGGTGCACCCGGTGTGCAGCCTGGACGCCATCGCCGCCGCCGCTGAGGTGACCGGCCCGCTGCTGGTCGCCACCGATGCGCGCCGCAAGGAGACCTACTGGGCCGCCTACGACGGCGCGACCCGCGTCGACGGCCCGCACGTCGCGCGCCCCGCCGACGTCCCCACCAGCGGATACGCGGTCGCGGCGGGGGAGCTGGCCGAGGACGTCGGCCTCGACGCCGTCGAACCGCGGTTCCCCACCCCCGCCGGGCTGGTGGCCGCCGCCGCGCTCGACGCCGACCCCGAGCCGCTGGTGCCGCTGTACCTGCGGCGACCGGACGCCGAGGCGCCCGGGAAGCGGAAGTCGGTGCTCACCCGGTGAGCGAGTCGGTCACCGAGGTCAAGGTCCTCAAGCTGCGGCGGGCCGACGTGCGCCGCTGCGCTCAGCTGGAGCAGGTGCTGTTCGACGGCGACGACCCGTGGTCGCAGTCGGCGTTCGCCTCCGAGCTGGACCAGGGCCACCACTACCTCGGCGCCTACCTCGGCGAACGGCTGATCGGCTACGCGGGCCTGGCGGTCAACGGCCGCCCGCCGCACGCGGAGGCCGAGGTGCACACCATCGGCGTCGACCCCGCGCACCAGGGACGCGGCGTCGGCAAGGCCCTGCTGCGCGGTCTGCTGACGCGCGCCGACGAGCACCGGGCGACGACGTTCCTGGAGGTGCGCACCGACAACGAGCCGGCGATCGCGATGTACCGCGACCACGGCTTCGAGATCGTCGGCCTGCGCCCGCGGTACTACCAGCCCTCGGGGGCCGATGCCCACACCATGCGACGCGAAGCCGTGGAGGCGTCATGAGCGACACTGTTGCTCCCCGCGCTCGTGTAAGCCGACCGGGTGCGGGTGCCCCGCATGACACTGGAGGCGTCATGAGCGACCGGATCGTTCTGGGGATCGAGAGTTCCTGCGACGAGACGGGAGTCGGTCTGGTCCGGCTCTCCGCCGACGGCCGCGTGGAACTGCTGGCCGACGCGGTCGCGTCCAGTGTGGACGAGCACGCGCGGTTCGGCGGTGTGGTTCCGGAGATCGCCAGCCGCGCGCACCTGGCCGCCATGGCGCCGACGATGCGCCGCGCGCTGGGCGAATCCGGGCTCTCGCTGTCCGATGTGGATGCGATCGCCGTCACGGCCGGTCCCGGCCTGGCCGGGGCGCTGATGGTCGGCGTCGCCTCCGCCAAGGCGTACGCGACCGCGCTCGACGTGCCGCTGTTCGGCGTGAACCACCTGGGCGGGCACGTCGCCGTGGACACCCTGGAGCACGGCCCGCTGCCGGAACGCTGCCTGGCCCTGCTGGTCTCCGGCGGACACAGCCAGTTGCTGCTGGTGGAGGGCGTCGGGGAGAAGATCACCGAGGTCGGCACGACCATCGACGACGCCGCGGGCGAGGCCTACGACAAGGTCGCCCGCATCCTCGACCTGCCCTACCCGGGCGGTCCGCCGATCGACAAGCAGGCCAAGCTCGGCGACCCGAAGGCCATCGCGTTCCCGCGCGGACTCACCGGGCCGCGCGACGCCAAGTACGACTTCTCCTTCTCCGGCCTGAAGACCGCCGTCGCCCGCTGGGTGGAGACCGAGCAGCGCGCGGGCCGGGACATCCCGATCCCGGACGTGTGCGCCTCGTTCCAGGAGGCCGTCGCCGACGTGCTCACCCTCAAGGCGGTTCGCGCGGCGCGGGACCACGACATCGACACCCTGGTGATCTCCGGTGGGGTGGCGGCGAATTCGCGGCTGTCGGAGCTGGCGCGCGAGCGCTGCGCGGCGGCCGGGATCACGCTGCGCGTACCGCGTCCCCGGCTGTGCACCGACAACGGCGCGATGATCGCCGCGCTGGGCGCGCACGTGCTGCACTCCGGCGCCAAGCCGTCGCCGCTGGACATGCCGGCGAACCCGGGGCTGCCGGTGCACACCATCGTCGTGCGGTAGGGGTCAGCGGGGCAGCCAGAACGCCTTGACGGTCGCGAGGACCTCGCGACGGGTCGCGCGCGCGTTGACCCGCCGCAGCCCGTCCGCGGCGGCGTCGTGGCCGACGCCGTGGGCGTCGATCCCGTGGCGTCGCGCCAGCGCGATCGAGCGCCGCAGGTGGAATCGGGTGGTCACCACGATCAGCGAGTCGTGCTCCTGGGCCGCCGTCCGGCACGAGGAGTAGGTGTCCACACCGGATTCGTCGAGCACCACGGCCTCGTCCGGGACCCCGCGCGCCCGCAGGTAGCGCCGCATCACCACCGGCTCGCTGTGCCCCCGAGACTCCGGCGACCCGCTGACGATGATCCGCCGGACCTTCCCGGCCCGGAACAGCTCGAACGCCACGTCCAACCGCCCCTGCAAGATCCGGCTGGGCACGCCGTCCCACCGAACCCCAGCCCCCAGCACCAGGGCGACACCCGTCGCGGGCACGTCATCGACCCGCCGAACGCGCCCGAAGCTCCGCCCCCAAGCCCACCCCAAGGGCAGCGCGATCCCCCCGACGACCACCCCGAAAACCACCCACACGGCACGCACACCCCAAGTCTGCCACCTCCCACCCACCCGCAGCCGACCCGAATACCCCGGTAATCCGGCCCCGAATACGGCGGTATTCCGGTCGAGAACCCGAATACCCCGGTAATCGGGGACCTGATCACCGGGGTAATCCGGGTCCGTCCGGTGCGGCTCGGGGTCAGGCGGGGTTGAGGGTGGGGTTGCCGTCTTCGACCGTGAAGGTCTTGGCGGTCTTGGCCGGGGCGTCCTGTTCGGACACCTTCGTCAGGGTCCGGTAGTCGGCCGTGAGCTGGGACTCGGTGAACTTCGTCCGGACGTAGCCCCGGCGGTTCGCGTAGTACTTCACGTGCGGGTTCTCGGCCAGGACGTCCTCGTTGGTGTCGTCGCTGCCGTCTCCGCCGCTGGTGATCGACGTGGTCACCAGCTCGGTGCCGACCGCGGGGGAGTCCGGGTCGTCGTGGGTGCGCTTGATCTCCGCCGCCCAGTGCCGGTGGACGTCACCGGTGAGCACGACCCCGTTGCGGACCGCGCTGTCGGCCATGGCGTCGGCGATGCGGTCGCGGTTGGCGACGTAGCCGTCCCAGGCGTCCATGTTGTAGCCCTCTTCGGAACCCGGGGTGAGGTCGATCTTGGAGAAGAACACCTGCTGCCCCAGCACGTCCCAGCGGGCCGACGTGCTGTTGAACCCGTCGATGAGCCACTGCTCCTGCTCGGCGCCGGTCAGCGAGCGGTTCGGGTCCTCGCGATCGTCGCAACCGGATTGGACGCCGTCGCCGCAGGCCTGGTCGCTGCGGTACTGCCGGGTGTCGAGCATGTGGAAGTTCACCAGCGAACCCCACGAAAGTCGCCGGTAAAGCTGGAGATCGATCCCGTTGGGCTTGGAACCCGAACGCAGCGGCATGTTCTCGTAGTACGCCTGGAACGCGGCCTCGCGGCGGTCGAGGAAGCCGTCGTCGGGCTTCTCCGGGGTCTCGTCGGCCCAGTTGTTCTCGGTCTCGTGGTCGTCCCAGACCACGACCCACGGCGCCGTGGCGTGCGCGAGCTGCAGGTCCGGGTCGGTCTTGTACTGCGCGTGGCGCTGCCGGTAGTTGGCGAGCGTGCGGGTCTCCGGTCCGAGGACCTTCCGGACGTCGTCGTCGGACGCGGCGTACTCGTACTGGTAGTCGCCGAGGTGCAGGATCAGGTGCGGTTCGTCCTCGGCCATCCGCTTGTAGGCGGTGAAGTAGCCCTCGCCGTAGTGCGCGCACGAGGCGAAGCACATGGTCAGCTCGCCGAGCGATCCTGCGGCCGGCGCGGTCCGGGTGCGGCCGACCGGCGAGATCGCGTCCTGCGCCTTGAACCGGTAGAAGTACTCCGCGCCCGGCCGGAGGCCCTCCAGCTCGACGTGGACGCTGTGCCCGAGCTCCGGCGCGGCCTGCGCCTCACCGGACTGCACGACGTCGCTGAACTTCTCGTCGGTGGCGACCTCCCACTGCACCGGCACGACCTTCTCGGGCATCCCGCCCAGGCCGTCGTCGTTGGTGGGTTCGGGTGCGAGCCGGGTCCACAGCACCACGCCATCGGACAGCGGGTCGCCGGAGGCGACGCCGAGAGTGAAGGGGTCGGCCAGCTTGCGCACTCCCGCGCCGGGCATCGCCAGCGCATTGGCCACGGCCGATCCACCCAGCGCGGTCGCGCCGAGGGCGGCGGCGCCGCCCAGCAGCACGGCGCGCCGGGTGAGTCGGCCGGGTAACGGAACGTTGGAATCGGACATCTCAAGCCCTCCAGGTCTTCCTGCGGACGCATCCGGAGTTCGACGGTGCTCGCCTGGCGAAGGCGAAAACTACCGACATGCCTGGAGGGTTTGGTGAATTGTCGGCAAAATCAGGCGACCGCACCAGTGCGGTCTGGTCTGAGTGGAGCCCGCATGCGCTGCAAGCGGCGCAGCCGCGAAATCCACCCTCGGGGCCGGCACCGCCGCGGGTTCTGAGACGCCGTCTGGGGAGGACGCCGCGACGCCGTGCATTGGCATGCATCAGGAGTGGCGCCCGGAGCCAGGCGGCGTCTCAGGTTCCGCTACCTGCACCGCTGCGCGAATTGGGCATTGAAGATCGGCTTGCGGCGTCGCTTACTTCGGACGCCAGCCGGATCGGGTCGGGGGGCCGGACGGACCAGGCGGGCGAGCGGGTCGGGGACGTCGCTCCCACGGCCGGTTCGCGGGCTTGGAGAGGGCTGGCATGCCGAGCAACCTAGGCCACCGGACACCGCAGGTGTGAACCACCTGGAGGCATTGGTGAGATTCCCCGCATGCCGATCTACCAGCGATGATCACTGTCCGCACAGCACAGGTCACGACTTCGCAGGTGGGCTGGGGTGCGGTGATCGACACCGCGTTCCGCCACTTTCGGTGATGCTGTGGCCCCGTTGGGTGAAAGAGGTCGAAACGGGGATCGCGGAGGGTTCGGTGCGGGTTGAATGAACCCCGCTCGTCGTGAGCTGTGAGCGGTGCCGTTGAATGCGCGAAGTCGCGTTCCGGCGTTCGGGTGAGCGGGTGGTTGTTGAGCGCTGGCACTCTCCTGGGTAGAGTGCTAGCAGCACGGCGCCAACGCGTCCCGGCACCCGCGACGACGGGGGGCAGCGGAGCCGTCATTCCCAGCCAACGCTTCGAAGGCCCCAGAAGGTGGAGGTCACACCGTGGCGAGCATCAAGCCGCTTGAGGACAAGATCGTGGTCCAGGCGAGCGAAGCCGAGACGACGACTGCGTCCGGCATCGTGATCCCGGACACCGCCAAGGAAAAGCCCCAGGAGGGCAAGGTCCTGGCAGTCGGCCCGGGTCGCATCGACGACAAGGGCAACCGCATCCCCGTGGATGTGAATGAAGGCGACGTCGTCATCTACTCGAAGTACGGCGGCACCGAGGTCAAGTACAACGGCGAGGAGTACCTGATCCTCTCCGCCCGCGACGTGCTGGCCGTCGTCAACTGACGCCAGATCATCGTGCGCCCACGCAGCGTGGGCACAGCCGCCCCGGCGGTCCCGACCGCGGGACCGCCGGGGCGGCTGCATGTTCGGGATCAGGCACTCATCTGAAGGGCTGTAGCAAAAATGGCTAAGCAGATCACCTTCGACGAGCAGGCGCGCCGTGCGCTGGAAAGCGGCGTCAACCAGCTCGCCGACGCGGTGAAGGTCACGCTCGGGCCGCGAGGCCGGCACGTCGTGCTGGACAAGCAGTTCGGCGGACCGCAGATCACCAACGACGGCGTCACCATCGCTCGCGAGATCGAGCTCGAGGACCCGTTCGAGAACCTCGGCGCCCAGCTCGCCAAGAACGTCGCGACCAAGACCAACGACGTCGCCGGTGACGGAACCACCACCGCGACCGTGCTGGCCCAGTCGCTGGTCCGCGAGGGCCTGCGCAACCTGGCCGCGGGCGCGAACCCGGCGTCGCTGAACAAGGGCGTCACCCTGGCCGCCGAGGCCGTGGTCGAGGCGCTGAAGGCCAAGGCCACCCCGGTCAAGGGCCGTGACAACATCGCCCAGATCGCCACCGTGTCCTCGCGCGACGAGGCCATCGGCGACCTGATCGGCGAGGCCATGGAGAAGGTCGGCGAGGACGGCGTCATCAGCATCGAGGAGTCCTCGACGCTGGCCACCGAGCTGGACCTCACCGAGGGCGTGCAGTTCGACAAGGGCTTCGTCTCGCCGCACTTCGTCACCGACGCCGAGCGCCAGGAAGCCGTCCTGGAGGACGCGCAGATCCTGCTGCACCGGGAGAAGATCTCCACATTCCAGGAGCTGCTGCCGCTGCTGGAGAAGGTCGTGCAGGACGGCAAGCCGCTGCTGATCGTGGCCGAGGACGTCGAGGGCGAGGCGCTGTCGACCCTGGCCGTCAACGCCGTGCGCAAGACCCTCAAGGTCGTCGCGGTCAAGGCTCCGTTCTTCGGCGACCGCCGCAAGGCGTTCATGGACGACCTGGCCATCGTCACCGGTGCTCAGGTCATCGCGCCGGAGCTGGGTCTGAAGCTCTCCGAGGTCGGTCCCGAGGTGCTGGGTGCGGCCCGCCGCGTCACCGTCACCAAGGACGAGACCACCCTGGTCGACGGTCGCGGTTCCGCCGCGGACGTCTCCGAGCGCGCCGCTCAGCTCCGCAAGGAGATCGAGGCGACCGACTCCGACTGGGACCGCGAGAAGCTGCAGGAGCGGCTGGCCAAGCTGGCCGGCGGCGTCGCGGTGATCAAGGTCGGTGCGGCCACCGAGACCGAGCTCAAGGAGCGCAAGTCCCGGATCGAGGACGCCGTCGCGGCCTCCAAGGCCGCCGCGGAGGAGGGCAGCGTGCCCGGTGGTGGGTCCGCGCTGATCCACGCCGCCAAGTCGCTGGAGGGCAACCTCGGCCTGACCGGTGACGAGGCGACCGGTGTGCAGCTGGTCCGCCGCGCGCTGGAGGCTCCGCTGTTCTGGATCGCCGCCAACGCCGGGCAGGAGGGCGCCGTCGTGGTGTCCAAGGTCCGCGACCTCGACTGGGGCTCCGGCTACAACGCAGCCACCGACGAGTACGGCGACCTGGTGCAGGCCGGCATCGTCGACCCGCTGAAGGTGACCCGCTCCGCGGTCGCCAACGCGGCCTCCATCGCCCGCATGGTGCTCACCACCGAGAGCGCCGTCGTGGACAAGCCGGAGGAGACCGAGGAAGCCGCGGGCCACGGTCACGGCCACGGCCACGGTCACTGACCAGAGCTGATCTGAGCGACTCGCCTCGCGCGGCGGTGCGGGTCGCTCAGCTGCGGCGAGAGGGAGCGACCGCGTCGCCCCCTTGACATGAAGATCGGGGCGGTACCCATGCCTGGGTACCGCCCCGATCTCTTTCGTCTGCGCCGGGAGCGAATGACGCCCCTCGTGCCATTCGTTCCCGGCCCACCTGACCTGCGGAGCTTCCCCCACCGCCGGTCATGGGCCTGGGGTCAGCCGGCCGCTACCGCCAGCTGGTGGCGCTTGCGCGCCTTGATGATCACTTCTCGTTCCGACTCGGACAGTCCTCCCCAGATGCCGTACGGCTCCTGGACCGCCAACGCATGAGTGCGGCATTGGGCTAGCACAGGGCAGTGCTGGCACACCTCCTTCGCCTTCGCCTCACGCCTCGCTCGTGCCGGACCTCGCTCTCCGTCCGGATGAAAGAAGTACGCGCTGTCCATCCCCCTGCACGAGCCCCGTATCTGCCAATCCCAGATATCGGCGTTCGGTCCTGGAAGACGTCGAGTGTCTGCCATTGCGACAACCACCTCCCACCGGTGGATCCCCTCCCTCGCTACGACGGGACCGCCGCAGCCTCGCATGATCCGACCGTAGAACCGAGTCAAAACTTGTTCAACCCCTTTCGCGTCAAAAGCTGTTCATCGTTGGTGTGATCCTTGGAAATGGGGTGATCGAAGTCCGACCGGCTTGCTCTCGGCGGGCGAGAACCGGAATATGTGCCGGGTGACGACGCGGCCTGAACCAATTGCGGGGGTGCACGCCCCCGACCCGCTCGGCGATTCACCGGCTGGTGATCGAGCGGACGCGTCGGAGACGTCAGCGCAGGAGCCGGAGGGGATCGGTCTGGACGACGAACCGAGGCTCAGCGTCGCCGCGGTCGCACGCAGGCTGGGCGTCGCGCCCGCCACGCTGCGCACCTGGGACCGCCGGTACGGCTTGGGTCCCAGCGATCACACCAGCGGCAGGCACCGCCGCTACGGGCCGGACGACATCGCTCGCCTGGAGCAGATGCAGCGCGCGCTGCTGCGCGGCGCTTCGCCGATGGAGGCCGCCCGCTACGCCCGCACGGTCGCGGCACCGCCTCCGCAGCGCCGCTCGGACGGTTCCTCGCCGGAGCGGGCCGAGATCGAGGAAGGTCCGCTGCTGCTGTCCGGCGTGCTCGACGGCGCCGATGACGAACTCGCCCTGGCCGGGGCCAACACCGGCGGCCGGGGCCTCAAGCTCTCCGGTGCCGGGCCGCGAACCCGCGGACTGGGCCGTGCCGCGCTGGCGCTGGACTCGTGGTCGGTGCAGCAGCTGCTGCTCGAGGCCATGGACGGCGACGGCGTGGTCCGGACCTGGCAGGCGATGTTGCAGCCGGTGCTGCGCGCGGTCAGCGAGCGCAGGCAGCGCTCCGGGACCGGTGTGGAAGTGCTGCAGCTGCTCAACGACTGCGCGTCGACCGCGCTGCGCTCGGTCATCGCGCGGGCCCCGAAGCCGGAGAACCCGCGCCCGGTGGTGCTCGCGCCGGTCCCCGGCGAGAACCAGGAGCTCGAACTGGTGGCGCTGGCCGCGGCGCTGGCGGCGAACCGGATCGGGCACCGGCTGTTCGGCGCCGCCCTGCCGCGCGAGGGCCTGGCCGCCGCTGTGAAGCGCTCCGCGCCGGCCGCGGTGGTGCTGTGGGCGGACCAGCCGTACTACGCGGCTCCGCGCGTCCTCGACGACATCCCGATCACCCGGCAGCGGGCCCGCGCGTTCGTCGCCGGGGCGGGCTGGTCGGCCGAGGCGCTGCCCGGCCACGTGGAGCTGCTCGGGTCGCTCGAGACGGCCGTGTCCCGGGTTTCCGCTACCGTCCTGGGCTGATTTGAGTACGATGTGACCCAAATCACAGAACCATTTGCGGGGTCGATCTCGATGTTCGTTCGGACGGGCGAAGTGATCGCCACCTTCTCAGCGATCGGGTGAACACCGCAGGTATGACCCGGGGTCGAGTCCTCTCAGGGGGTAACGATCGGGGCCTGCTCCGTTTTGGTGAATATCCCTCATGAGTGTCCGCGGCTCGAATTCTGGAGGGAATAAGCACCGGATCGTGTCAAGGTTTCGCCCCATGCGTCCGATAGGGGATGTGGAACGTCACTCGCCTGCAGGAAGGAGTTCCCGTGACGACGGTCTTGATCTGTGATGACCGACGTAGCGTCCGGGAAGGGCTCACTCGTGTGATGTCAGCTGTCCCCGGAGTGAGCCGGATCGATTGCGTCGCACATGGCGACGAGCTGTTGGCCCGTTTCTCGCGGCAGGCCGTGGACGTCGTGCTGGTGGGAACCCAGCGCGCCGTGCCCAACGGCGTCGAGGCCACGCGTCGGCTCGTCTCCGCGCATCCCCAAGCCAACGTGATCGTCTTCGGCGCCCCCGACGACGCGGCGAGCATCGCCGCGGCCATCGCCGGTGGTGCCCGCGGTTACCTCCGCTGGGACGCGTCCCGGCCCGAACTCGTCGCGGCGCTGGCCCACACGCTGGCAAGCACCTCGGTGCCCGCACCGCGGCAACCGTCCGACCCCGGCGTGCAGCTCACGGAGCGCGAGCTCCAGGTGCTGCGCGGCATGAGCCAGGGCAAGAGCAACGGCCAGATCGGCCGCGAGCTCTACCTCTCCGAAGACACCGTCAAGACCCACGCGCGCCGGCTGTTCCGCAAGCTCGGCGTCCGCGACCGCGCTCAAGCGGTGGCGCACGGGTTCCGCCGCGGTCTCGTCGCCTGAGCTGGTGACGAGGTGGCACCGGCACGGAGTTGGGGGACGCCGGTGACCGCCCGACGAGAGTGCCTTCCGGTGAGCTGACGCTTCGGGAGTGGCTGTGGCTCGCATCGCGCTCGCCCCCGCCGTGTTTCACGGCGATGCAGGGGGTTTCGTGATGTGAGCCATAGCCGCCTCCGGTCGGCCCGATTTCAGGTGCCGGCGGCGAGAACCTTCTCCACTCGGCCGTCGCCGCCGCCGCGCACCTACGCCGAGACGATGTGAAGATCGTCTCCGACCGCTGTCCCACGCACCACGACGATGTCGGTGGCCTGGACAAACACCGCCGGCCACAGCTTCTGGTAGATGTGGATGGGTGACGACGACGGCCCCCGACCCCCGGTCCCTGTTCTGCGAACGCCTCCTGCCCGGTACGGTGACCACGGCGCGGCGTGCGGTGCACGCGAAACACGCCGGGCAAATCCGAATCGCTTGAACGCGTAACACCAGGGCTGCTGTCTGCGATGACCAATGTGGGGGACGGGCTGGACGCTCTTGTAAGCGCCGCCGTCGACGGCGATCGTCAGTCGATTGAGCGCTTGCTGGCCGAAATCCGTCCTTTGGTGGTGCGGTACTGCCGCGCCAGGGTCGGACGAAACGAGAGGTCGTTCGCGTCAGCGGACGACGTCGCCCAGGAAGTGTGCTTGGCGGTGCTCACCGCGCTGCCCACTTACAAGGACCAGGGTCGTCCGTTCTTGGCGTTCGTGTACGGCATCGCCGCGCACAAGGTGGCTGATGCGCACCGTGCGTCAGCTCGCAACCGTTCAGAACCGGTCGCGGACATGCCGGACACCCCGGAGTCCGAGGCCGGTCCAGAGCAGCGGGCGATGCAGGGTGAGCTCTCGGGCAGGATGGCGCAGTTGCTCCAAATCCTTCCGGCCAAGCAGCGGGAAATCCTGCTGCTCCGGGTGGTAGTCGGGCTGTCGGCGGAGGAAACCGCCGAAGCGGTCGGCTCGACACCGGGCGCTGTGCGCGTAGCACAACATCGCGCACTGGCCCGGTTGCGGAAGACGCTGTCCGCGGAGGAGGTGGTCTGAATGGCTGAGCGGAAAGGGCCCGATGGGGAGCTGGGAGGCGAACCCGTCGAGGAATCCGCCCTGGAGCAGGACCGTTCGACCCATGCAGACGAGCGGGACGTAGCTCCTGCTGAGGGATCCGCAGGCGAGGGAACGGAACTGAGCGACAACCACCGGGACTCCGGCTCTGATGAGTCCGAGACCTCCCGCGAAGAGGCCGGCGCCGAGGTGCTGACCTTCCGCCCGCGCGGTGACGCGGGCGAGGAGCTCACCGACCTCGACGACTTCAGCGACGAACCGATCGACCTGGCCGCGCTGCAGGAGGACGACGCCCTCCTCGACGCGCTGGGCGGGACCAACCCAGACGTGCCCGTGACGGCCGACGGCGGCCCCAGCCTGGAACAGCTGCTGGTGGCGTGGCGTCAGGACGTCGACTCGGCACCGATCGGTGACCTGGTGGACACCGACACCGCCGTCGCGGCGATCGCCGAGGCCGGCCGGCCGCGCAGTTTCCTGCGCCGCAGGCACCTCGTCCCGGTGGCCACCGCGGCAGCGGTTCTGATGATCACCTTCACCGGCGTCGGCGTGGCCGCTCGCGATGCGCAGCCCGGCGACATGCTGTGGGGCGTGGCCCAGGTGCTCTACACCGATCACACGCGCGCGGTTCAGGCAGCCGCCTCGGCTCGCACGGACCTCGACACGGCCGAGAGCGCGGTGGACCGGGGCAACCGGATCGCCGCCGAAGAAGCGCTGCGCTCGGCCAAGGAGCACATGGCCAAGGTCGACGCCGAGAACGGGTTGTCCGAGCTCAGGGCCGCGCACGAGTCGCTGACCATGCGCATCGATCACGGTGGCAGCGGTTCCTCGCAGTCCTCGACGCCGACGACGACGCTGCCGCCGACCAGTCAGCCGTCCCCGTCCCAGCCGTTGCCGCCGCCCCCGGGCGTGCCGCCCACCGGCAGCACCACCCCGCCGTCGAGCACCACCGGCCCCACCTCGCCGACCACGTCGCCGAGCGAGACCAGCAGCTCGGAGAGCTCGTCAGGCGGATGGTTCTGGCCCAACCAACCGCAGACCTCAACGCCTTGATCAGGGAAGGACCCCTCTTTGAAAGAGGGGTCCTCCTTCTTGCGCCTTCTGCGTGGCGGTGCGGGTGGCGGAACCTCAGACGCCTTCCGGCTCCGGGATCCGAGACTTGAGTATGAACGGATACGCGGCGCTACGGCTGTCCTCGCCAGACGACGTCTGAGAACCCGCGGCGGTGCAAGTTGCTCAGGTGGGTACTGAGAAAGCACCTTCGGCGCTTGCCTGACGTGAACCGCGTAGGAGGGCGCCCTTAGAGTGCGCTTTCGCTCTCGGTCATTCCGTCTGCGTAGCCTCGGCAGTACTCCCAGGTGACGTACTGGCCCGGGTCCGGGTCGAAGGCCGGTTCGTGGGGGCGCATGCGGCCGTCGTGCAGGAGCTGGGAAAGACTGGAACGCAGCAGCTCCCAGTCGTGGTAGTGGCACTCTCCGCAGTCCGCGCAGTCGACCACGATGCCCCGAACGCCCCTGGGCTCCAGGAGTGCCTGGTAAACGGCCAGGTCGGTCAGGTCGGCGAGCAGCTCGGCGCGCTCCTCGTCGCCGAGCGGCGGGCCGTCCTCGGCGTCGTGATCACCGAGTGCCATGCTCGGATCTTCCGGGTCACCCGCGAACGGGTCTGGTGGCATCGGATCGTGCGGCACGGCCCGCACGGTACCGGGCGCATCGCCTGCGCGGGGCTCTCGGGGCGGGTTTCACACGCCTGCGACCACTGTCCGTGGTCTGGGGCACCCCTGCCGGGACGGGGCAACCGCGCCCTGACCTGTGGTCTCTATCATCTGGGGAATCCTCTATCCGGACACCGCGTTGCTACTCAGCACAGCTGATGCGCAGGACGCGATCGCCGTGGTAATCCCAGCAAGCCGCACCTTGAAGGTTTGTGGGCCATATCGTGAAGGAAGGCACATCCCTCGCCATGACCAGCGAACTCTCCGCACCCGGCCTCCCCTCGAAGTTCGCGACGCTGGGTCTGACCTTCGATGACGTGCTCCTGCTGCCCGACGAGTCGGACGTCATCCCGAGCGCGGTGGACACCTCGACCCAGCTCTCCCGCAACGTCCGCCTCCGCGTCCCGCTGCTGTCCGCCGCGATGGACACCGTGACCGAGGCTCGGATGGCGATCGCGATGGCCCGCCAGGGCGGCGTCGGCATCCTGCAGCGCAACCTCTCCGTCGAGGAGCAGGCGTCGCAGGTCGAGGTCGTCAAGCGCTCCGAGGCGGGCATGGTGACCGACCCGGTGACCTGTTCGCCCGAGGACACCCTCGCCGAGGTCGACGCGCTGTGCGCCCGGTTCCGGATCTCCGGTGTCCCGGTGACCGACCCCGACGGCACGCTGGTCGGCATCATCACCAACCGCGACATGCGCTTCGAGGTCGACTACACGCGCAAGGTGCGCGAGGTCATGACCACCGCGCCGCTGATCACCGCGCAGGTCGGCGTTACCGCCGACGCGGCGCTCGGCCTGCTGCGCCGCAACAAGATCGAGAAGCTGCCGATCGTCGACGGCGCGGGCAAGCTGCGCGGCCTGATCACCGTCAAGGACTTCGTCAAGACCGAGCAGTACCCGAGCGCCACCAAGGACCCCGACGGCCGGCTGCTGTGCGGCGCCGCCGTCGGCGTCGGCGCGGACTCGCACGAGCGCGCGATGGCTCTGGTCGACGCGGGTGTGGACGTGCTGATCGTGGACACCGCCCACGGTCACTCCCGCGCCGTGCTGGACACCGTCTCGACCCTGAAGAAGGAACTGGGCAACTCCGTCGACGTCATCGGCGGCAACGTGGCCTCCCGCGCGGGCGCGCAGGCGCTCGTGGACGCGGGCGCGGACGCGGTCAAGGTCGGCGTCGGTCCGGGCTCGATCTGCACCACCCGCGTGGTCGCCGGCGTCGGCGTCCCGCAGATCAGCGCGATCTACGAAGCCAGCGTCGCCTGCAAGCCGGCCGGTGTGCCGATCATCGGCGACGGCGGCATCCAGTACTCCGGTGACATCGGCAAGGCCATCGCCGCCGGTGCCAGCTCGGTCATGCTGGGCAGCCTGCTCGCAGGCACCGCCGAGTCGCCCGGCGACCTGGTGCTGGTCAACGGCAAGCAGTTCAAGGTCTACCGGGGCATGGGGTCGCTGGGCGCGATGCAGTCGCGCGGCCAGGCCAAGTCCTACTCCAAGGACCGCTACTTCCAGGACGACGTGCTCTCCGAGGACAAGCTGGTCCCGGAGGGCATCGAAGGCCGGGTCCCGTTCCGCGGCCCCCTGTCCCAGGTCGTCGACCAGCTCGTGGGTGGTCTGCGCTCCGGCATGGGCTACACGGGTTCCACCACGATCCCGGAGCTCCAGGAGGCCAAGCTGGTGCGGATCACCGCGGCCGGGTTGAAGGAGTCGCACCCGCACGACATCACCATGACGGTAGAAGCCCCGAACTACACGACGCGCTGATCGGCTGGTCGTTTTGCTGAGCGGTGCGGGTGGCAGAACCTGAGCGGCTCTCTGGGCTGCGGGTGCCACTCCTGATGCATGGCCAATGCACGGCGGAGTGGCCGTCCTCGCCAGAGAGCCGCTCAGAACCTGCGGCGGTGCCGGTTGCTCGGGTGGGTTGCTGAGGAAGCGGCTTCGCCGCTTGCCTGACGTGCGCTGCGTCGGGTTGCTGCTGCGGAGTGCGGCTTCGCCGCTGCCTGACGGTGTGAGTTGTGTTGTGCGCTGAGCGTGATCGTGGGACCCGGCCAGCGGGAGTTCTGGGCCTGCGGAGAGAATGTTTCGCTGGACATCCGCTGCTAGGAGGGACACACGGTGCGCGATCAGGTTGAGATCGGCATGGGCCGGACCGCGATGCGCGGCTACGACTTGGACGATGTCGAGATCGTGCCCTCGCGGCGCACCCGATCGTCCAAGGACGTGTCGCTGGCCTGGCAGATCGATGCCTACCGCTTCGACATCCCGGCGATCACGCATCCGACCGATGCCGTCGTCTCGCCCGCCTCGGCGGTGCGCATGGGCGAGCTCGGTGGTCTGGGCGTGCTCAACGCCGAGGGCCTGTGGGCCCGGCACACCGACGTCGAGGACAAGCTCGCCGACGTGGTCCGCCTCGCCGAGGAGAGCAGCGACCTGGAGGCGCCGATCGCGCGGCTGCAGGAGCTGCACTCCGCGCCGATCCGGCTGGACCTGCTCAGCGAGGCACTCAGGCAGGTCAAGGACTCCGGTGTCACCGTCGCGGCTCGCGTCAGCCCGCAGCACGCCGAGGAGCTCACCCCCGACCTGCTGGCCGCGGGCGTCGAGCTGCTGTTCGTGCAGGGCACGATCATCTCCGCCGAGCACGTGGCCCGCGACGGCGAGCCGCTGAACCTCAAGCGCTTCATCAACGAGCTGGACGTGCCGGTGGTGGCCGGTGGCGTCGGCGACTACCGGACCGCGATGCACCTGATGCGCACCGGTGCCGCCGGTGTGATCGTCGGCTTCGGCCAGTCCCGCGCGGCCACGACCACGCAGGTGCTGGGCATCGGCGTGCCGATGGCGACCGCGGTCGCCGACGCCGCCGCGGCCCGCCGCGACTACCTGGACGAGACCGGCGGCCGCTACGTGCACGTCATCGCCGACGGCGGGCTCTCCTACTCGGGTGACATCGCCAAGGCCATCGCCTGCGGTGCCGACGCGGTGATGCTGGGCGAGGCGCTCAGCGAGTCCACCGAATCGCCCGCCCAGGGCTACTACTGGACCTCCGCCGCCGCGCACCCGAACCTGCCGCGCAGCGAGATCGTCGGCTTCGCCGGGACCGACGCCGACCTGGAGAAGATGCTGTTCGGCCCGAGCAGCGACCCGTACGGAACGCTGAACCTCATGGGCGGCCTGCGCCGGGCCATGGCCAAGACGGGCTACCGCGACCTCAAGGAGTTCCAGAAGGTCGGTCTGATGCTGCGCGGGTGACGGGTTTTCAGCCCGAAACTCACCTCCCACACCCCGGAACGGGACTAGCTACTGACCAGTAGGTTCCTTTAGTCTGTCGCGCATGGCACAACGTGGTGATGGCGGTACCGATTTCGACGTGGTGGTGATCGGTTCGGGCTTCGGCGGCAGTGTTGCCGCTCTGCGCCTGACCGAGAAGGGCTACCGGGTCGCGGTGCTCGAAGCGGGTCGCCGGTTCTCCGACGAGGAGCTGCCGAAGACCTCCTGGGACCTGCGCAAGTTCCTGTGGGCCCCGCAGCTGGGCTGCTTCGGCGTGCAGCGGATCCACATGCTCCGCGACGTGCTCATCCTCGCCGGGGCCGGCGTCGGCGGCGGATCGCTGAACTACGCCAACACGCTCTACCGGCCGCTCAAGCCCTTCTACCAGGACTCGCAGTGGGCGCACATCACCGACTGGGAGTCCGAGCTGGCGCCCTACTACGACCAGGCCACCAAGATGCTCGGCGTGGTCGAGCAGCCCTCTGAGACCCCGCACGACGTGGTGATGAAGCAGGTCGCCGCGGACATGGGCGTGGCCGACACGTTCCACGCGACCCCGGTCGGCGTGTACTTCAACGAACCCGGCCGCACCGACGGCGACCCCTACTTCGGCGGGGCGGGACCGGCGCGCACCGGCTGCACCGAGTGCGGCGCCTGCATGACCGGATGCCGGGTCGGGGCGAAGAACACGCTGGTCAAGAACTACCTGTACCTCGCGGAGCGGGCCGGAGCGGAGATCATCCCGCTCACCACGGTCAACCGGCTCGGCAAGGGCGCCGACGGGCGCTGGCGGATCGCCACCTCGCGCACCGGCGCGAAGCTCAACCGCAGGCCGAAGATCTTCAGCGCCGACCAGGTCGTGGTCGCCGCCGGTACCTGGGGCACCCAGAACCTGCTGCACGGCAGCGTCGACAACGGCGACCTGCCGCGGCTGTCCAAGCGGCTGGGCAAGCTGACCCGCACCAACTCCGAGGCGATCATCGGTTCGCAGGTGAGCGAGGTCGACCCGGACCGCGACTTCTCCACCGGTGTCGCGATCACCTCCTCGTTCCACCCCGACGAGGACACCCACATCGAGCCGGTTCGCTACACCAAGGGCGCCAACGCGATGGGACTGCTGCAGATCCCCGCGACCAAGGGCGGTAACGGCTCGCGGTGGAAGCAGCTGGGACGGTTCCTGCGCGAGAACCCGCTGCTGTCGCTGCGGATGCTCTCGGTGCGCAAGTGGAGCCAGCGCACGGTGATCCTGCTGGTCATGCAGAGCCTCGACAACTCGCTGACCACCAGCGTGAAGCGGATGTTCGGCAAGCGGTTCCTGACCTCCGAGCAGGGGCACGGCGCGCCGAACCCGAGCTACATCCCGGCCGGTGAACGCGCCAACGACCTGGTCGCCGACAAGATCGGCGGCATCGCGGGCGGCACCTGGGGCGAGATGTTCGACATCCCGCTGACCGCGCACTTCCTCGGCGGCTGCGCGATCGGCGACAGCCCGGAAACCGGCGTCATCGACCCGTACCACCGCGCGTGGTCCTACCCGACGCTGTCGATCGTGGACGGCTCGGCGGTCAGCGCGAACCTGGGCGTGAACCCGTCGCTGACCATCACCGCCCAGGCCGAGCGCGCCTTCTCCCTGTGGCCGAACAAGGGCGAGCCCGACTCCCGGCCGGACCAGTCCCAGGGCTACCGGAAGATCGCCCCGGTCGAACCCAAGTCGCCGGCCGTCCCGCCGTCGGCCCCGGCGGCCCTCCGCCTCCCGATCGTCTGAGGTCACCCAGGTCATCGGATTTCAGTGGAAATCGGGTCCCGGATTTCAGTGGAAATCGGGAACCTGGTTTCCACTGAAATCGTGTGACCCGATGCCGGGGTGCGCGTGCAGGTGAAGCGGGTGGCTGCGGCGGCCTCGTCGTCGCCGCGGCCGGCGGCGGGGTCGGCGCAATCCCTGGGTCGATGCGGTTGTGGCCTTCGTTACCTGCGACAATGACCGGACCGCACTGCGATGGCCAAGGAGGTCGGCGACCACGTGTCCGGTTCCGCAAGCAACAGCGCCAACGGGCCTGTTCTCGTTGTCGACTACGGCGCCCAGTACGCCCAGCTGATCGCTCGGCGCGTGCGCGAGGCGCAGGTCTACTCCGAGGTCGTGCCGCACGACACCCCGGTGTCCGAGATCGCCGCCCGCAATCCCGCGGCGATCGTCCTCTCCGGGGGCCCCTCCAGCGTCTACGCCGACGGTGCGCCGCAGGTCGATCCCGAGCTGTTCAACGCCGGGATCCCGGTGTTCGGCATCTGCTACGGATTCCAGGCGATGACCGCCGCCCTCGGCGGCACCGTCGAGCACACCGGCACCCGCGAGTACGGCCGCACCGAGGTCGAGATCAGCGGGGACGGCGGTCGGCTGCACAACGACCTGCCCGGCCACCACCCGGTGTGGATGAGCCACGGCGACTCGGTCAGCAAGGCCCCCGAAGGTTTCCAGGTCACCGCGGGCACCAAGGACACCCCGGTCGCGGCGTACGAGAACGTCGAGCGCCGGCTGGCGGGCGTGCAGTACCACCCCGAGGTCGTGCACTCCCCGCACGGCCAGGAGGTCCTGCGCCGCTTCCTGCACGAGATCGCCGGAGTCCGCCCGCAGTGGACGACCTCGTCCATCGTCGACGACACCGTCGCCGCGATCCGCGAGCAGGTCGGCGACCGCCGCGCGATCTGCGGTCTGTCCGGCGGCGTGGACTCCGCCGTCGCCGCCGCGCTCGTGCAGCGCGCCATCGGCGACCAGCTGACCTGCGTGTTCGTCGACCACGGCCTGCTGCGCGCGGGTGAGCGGGCGCAGGTCGAGCGGGACTTCGTCGCCGCCACCGGCGTCCGGCTGGTGACCATCGACGCCGTCGATCGGTTCATGGGCGCCCTCGCCGGGTTCACCGACCCCGAGGAGAAGCGCAAGATCATCGGTCGCGAGTTCATCCGCGTCTTCGAGCAGGCCGCCCGCGACCTGCAGGCCGAAGCCGGAGCCGAGGGCGACCACATCGACTTCCTGGTGCAGGGCACCCTCTACCCGGACGTCGTGGAGTCCGGCGGCGGTTCCGGTGCTGCCAACATCAAGAGCCACCACAACGTCGGCGGGCTTCCCGAAGACCTGCAGTTCTCGCTGGTCGAGCCGCTGCGCGCGCTGTTCAAGGACGAGGTCCGCCGGGTCGGCCTGGAACTGGGCCTGCCCGAGACGATCGTGCACCGGCAGCCGTTCCCCGGCCCTGGCCTGGGCATCCGCATCATCGGTGAGGTCACCCCGGGTCGGCTGGAGACGCTGCGCGCCGCCGACGCCATCGCCCGCGAGGAGCTCACCGCCGCCGGCCTGGACCGCGACATCTGGCAGTGCCCGGTGGTGCTGCTGGCCGACGTCCGCTCCGTCGGCGTGCAGGGCGACGGCCGCACCTACGGCCACCCGGTCGTGCTGCGGCCGGTGTCCAGCGAGGACGCGATGACCGCGGACTGGACTCGGTTGCCCTACGACGTCCTGGAGCAGATCTCCACCCGCATCACCAACGAGGTCGCCGATGTGAACCGGGTGACGTTGGACGTGACGTCCAAGCCCCCAGGCACCATCGAGTGGGAGTGACCGTCCTTTTTGGACTGAACTGCTCTGCGGTCGGTTTGCTTGTCGGTGCGGGTAGCGGAACCTGAGCGGCTCTCTGGCTCCGGGATCCGAGACTTGAGTATTGAGAGATACGCGGCGCTACGGCTGTCCTCCCCAGAGAGCCGGTCAGAACCCGCGGCGGTGCTAGTTGCTTTCGTGGGGTACTGAGAAAGCACCTCCGGTGCTTGCCTGACGTGTGAGAGGGCCCTTCTGACCGGCTCGTCAGAAGGGCTCTCTCGTCGTTCGTCAGTGCCTCACTGCTCGACCTTGACCCAGTCGACGAGGTAGCGGGCCGTGCCGTTCTTGACCTTGTCGACGCTCTCCTGGGGGAGGCCCGGGTAGGGCTCGGTGACGCCGTTGACGCCCTGCGGGTACTGGCCGCCGAGGGCGAAGTTCAGGATCATGTACTGCGGGTCGTCGAAGACCCAGGTCCAGCCGTTGCTGTCGAACTCCTGCTTGGTGACCTGGTACGTCTGGGTGTCGTCGAGGAAGAAGGTGAAGCCCTCCGGCGTCCAGTCCACCCGGTAGGTGTGCCAGTCGGCGGGGTCCTTGCCCTCGAAGTTCTGCTGGTGGGTGATCGGCGTGTTGCCGTTGTACTCGGGCCCGTGCATGGCCGAGCTCGTCCACGGCTCGCCGACGTGCTCCATCACGTCGACCTCGCCGCACTCGGGCCACGGCTTGCCCTCGTTGATGCTGGTGCCCAAAGACCAGAAGGCGGGCCACAGACCGGACGCCGTGGCGTTCTCCGGCAGCTTGATGCGCGCGGAGTAGCTGCCGTAGGTGAACTCGTACTTGTCCTCGGTCTTCACCCGGCCCGACACGAAGTCGTAGGTGCCGCCGTCGGGGGCCTGGAAGCCCTGCTTGTAGCGCGGGTGCAGCGCCAAGGCGCCGTTCTGCGCACCGGTGCCACCGTCGTGGTCGATGTAGATCGTCTCGGGCGAGTCGACGTACGCCTGCTGCTCGTTGTTGACGGTGCCGAAGTTCTCGCCCGTCACCTCGACCTGCCACTTCGAGCGGTCGAGCTCGCTTCCGGAGAAGTCGTCGAAGAAGACCTCGGCGCGCGGCTTGACGTCCTTCGGCGCCTCGCTCGGGCTCGCCGCCGCGGCGGACGGGAGCGAGGCGAACAGGGCGAGCGCGGCACCGCCGGCGAGCACGCGGTTCCTGGTCATGGCAGCTCCTTGCGGGGATTGTGGGGAGCAACGCTGTTCGGATCGATCAAGACCGCAGTATCAGCAGACCGGCACCGCACCCGGAGGGTGTTGGCGAGTTTTGGAAGAGTACAGATCGGCGTTCGGAGCAGGAACGGGAAAAATTCCCGGAGAACTTCACCATCGTCCGCGAAAACCGCGGTGCAACTGGGAATCTCAGTCGCTTCGCTTGCGCAGTGAGATGACCAGCAGCACGATACCCACGAGCACCGCGGCGCTGGCCAGGATCCACTGCAACTGGCTCTCCAGGTCGAGCGCCACGGCGGCCGCGATGATCGCCGAGATGGTGCCCGCGATCAGCAGGATCGGGTCGGGTCCGTCGTAGGGCTTGGTCTCGTCAGTCACGGATGACCTCCACGTTTCCGGTGCCCGCCGTCGCGGTGAGCACGATTTCCCCGCCGCCGGGCCCGTCCGGGCCCTGGTCGTTGATCGTCTGGTGCAGGTCCGGGCCATTGGCGTACCGGTTCAAGCAGTCGACCTCGCCCACGTCGGCAGCGCACTCCGCCCGGACGTCCACAGTGGAGGGGACCCGGATCTGGACGTGACCCGCGCCCACGTTGGCGCTGGTGTGCACGACCTGGCCGCTGCTGATCTGCAGCTGGGACAGGTCGAGGTCGATCGTTCCGGCGGAGCGGTCGTAGTTCGGCAACACCTGGGAGGTCGAGGTGGGGGCGAACCGCACGTCGCCGACGCCGAAGTCGGCGACGTCCATGTCGCTGATCCGCTCCTGGTGCACCACCGAGGCGAGCAGGGCGATCATCGTCAGCGGCACGGCGATCACGATCGGCCAGCGTCCCACGTGCAGGAACGCGCCGATCACCATCGCCACGCCCAGGAGCCCGAGCGCGGTCGCCAGCACGAAGTAGGCCGGTGCGCCCATCGACGCGATGACCGTCGTGCACACGAACGTGACGAGCAGCGCGGCCGGGTTGTACCAGCGGAAGCGCCGATTCTGGGGTTCCGGCGGTTCGGGCTCGTGCGGTTCCGGGAGGTCCCACGCGAACGGCGCAGCCCCCAGCGGGTCCCACGCGGGCGGCGTCTGCTGCTGCGGGGCCACGCCCGGGTAGACCCAGGTGTTCTCGCCGGTCGGCGTCGCCTGCGGCGGTGGGTTCTCCGTCCCGGTGACCTGGCGGTCGCCCTGGTTCCGGTGCAGGAAGTACAGCGCGATCGGCCCCGCAGCCAGCCCCAGCACCGCCATCGAGTTGATCATCCACAGCATCCCGGGGAACAGCAGGACCACCAGCACGGCCGCGATCCAGGTCCGGGTGGGTTCGCGGCGCGGCGTCGTCTGACCGGGCAGCGGCGCGGCCTCCTTCGGGAACAGCAGCCAGCCCAGCATGTACAGGACGATCCCGGCGCCGCCGTAGAAGGTGAGCACCACGAAGGAGACGCGCACGAGGATCGGGTCGACGCCGTAGCGCCGCGCGATCGCCGCCGACACACCGGCCGCCTTGCTCCCGGCGGTCGGCCGGACGGGCCTGGTGGCCCAGAAGTCGCGCACGGTGGCCTCGACACCACCGGCTTGCTGCGTGCTGTTCATACCGACCACTATCCGATCCGGCGCGGTTCGCGGGTATCGGGGACGCCCCTGAGTGCGACCCGGAACCGGGCCGTTTCCGGGTTTGTCAGGGCAGTCCCTGATGCCTGGTGGCGCCCGACCGTGTGACCATCGATGACGTGATGGCCCCCGACGAGAAGACTCCGCGCGCTCAGCACAAGGTGAACCCGCTGCGGACCGACCGGCTGAACGTCGTGAGTCACTCCGCCGACGAGGCGCACCCCGCTCAGCCGCAGTTGCGGCGGACCCGCGACGGGCGGCTGCTGGCCGGGGTGTGCGCGGGCGTGGCCGAGCACCTGGGCGTCCGGGTGCTGTGGGTGCGGATGACCTTCGCGATTCTCTCGGCCCTGGGCGGTGCCGGAATCCTCGCCTACGCGCTGCTGTGGGTGTTCGTGCCGCAGGGCGGCGGGTCGCGCCCGGCGACGAGGCAGGAGTGGCAGCAGGGATTCGGGATCGTGCTGCTCGGCGTCGGTGCGCTGGTCGCCTTCGGCGCGGTGCTGTCGATGCCGGCCTGGCTGACCGTGCCGCTGGTCGTCGCCCTGGTGGGCGCGGCCGTCGTGTGGCGGGAGGCCGACGACTCGCAACGCCGCCGCTGGCGCCAGGGAGCCCGTTCCGGGGTCGCGGGCGCCCTGCTGGGATCGGGTGCGCGCAGCGCCTGGATCCGCGTCCTGTCCGGCGCGGTGCTGGTGGTGCTCGGCATGGCCCTGCTGGTGGGCAGCACGACCTCGCTGGACGCGCTGCCGACCGGGCTGCTCGCCTCCGGCGCCACGTTGGTCGGGGTCGCCGTGCTCACCGTGCCCTGGTGGGTGCGCCTGGTGCGCGATCTCAACGTGGAGCGGGCCAGCCGCATCCGCTCCCAGGAGCGCGCCGAGATCGCCGCGCACCTGCACGATTCGGTGCTGCAGACGTTGGCGCTGATCCAGAAGCAGGCCGATTCCGAGCGCGAGGTCCGCAGGCTCGCCCGGGGGCAGGAGCGCGAGCTGCGCGGCTGGCTCTACGGCCCGGACGGCTACGGAGCCGAGACCGAGGTGGCGAGCAAGGGGACCTTCGCCGCCGAGGTGGCGCGGATCTGCGGAGAGGTGGAGGACCACTTCGCGATCACCGTGCAGCAGGTCGTCGTCGGGGACTGCGAGGTCGACGACCGGCTCACCGCCCAGCTCAACGCGGCCCGGGAGGCCCTGGTCAACGCCGCCAAGCACGCCGGGGTCAGCGAGGTCAGCGCCTACGCGGAGGTCGAGCCGGAACTGGTGTCGGTGTTCGTGCGCGACCGCGGCGCCGGGTTCGACCCGGACGCCGTTCCCGACGACCGGCACGGGCTGTCCGATTCGATCCGCGGCCGCATGCAGCGGCACGGCGGCAAGGTCAAGGTGCGCACCTCGCCCGGTCAGGGCACCGAGGTGGCCATGGAAATGCCCAGGTCGGCGGCGTGAAGCGTAGCCTGCCAGGGGAAACGACGTTGCGGAGGATGTTGTGACCGGTGAAGCCACCGAGGAGTCCGGCCCGGTCCGGGTGTTCCTCGTCGACGACCACGCGCTGTTCCGCGCCGGGGTGCGCGCCGAGCTCGCCGCCGCCGACGCCGTCGAGGTGGTCGGCGAAGCGGGCTCGGTCGCCGAGGCGGTGGCCGGGATCGGCCACTACCGGCCCGAGGTGGTGCTGCTCGACGTCCACATGCCCGACGGCGGCGGTGCCGAAGTCCTCCGGCAGGTCCGCGCCCGGTCCGGTGACGACAAGAGCGAGATCGTCTTCCTGGCCCTGTCGGTCTCCGACGCGGCCGAGGACGTCATAGCGGTCATCCGGGGCGGCGCCCGCGGTTACGTCACCAAGACCATCTCCGGACGCGAACTGGTGGACGCGATCTCCCGGGTGAAGGCCGGAGACGCGGTGTTCTCGCCGCGCCTGGCCGGTTTCGTCCTCGACGCCTTCTCCGAGGGCCCGAACGCGGCACCCGTCGGTGACCCCGAGCTGGACCTGCTCACCCGGCGGGAGCGGGAGGTCCTGCGCCTGCTGGCGCGCGGTTACGCCTACAAGGAGATCGCGTCCGAGCTGTTCATCTCGGTCAAGACCGTGGAGACCCACGTCTCCAGCGTCCTGCGCAAGACCCAGCTCTCCAACCGCTACGAGCTCTCCCGCTGGGCCTCGGACCGACGCCTCGTCTGAGTTCTGGGTGATTCGAATTTCGCGCGAAATTCGAACGCGAACTTCGGCACTCGAATTTCGCGCGAAATTCGAATTGATCGGCGGGAGGGTCACTTCATCGGGTGGTTGGTGGCGAGGTCCGCTTGGAGGTGCGAGGCTCGGTTGAGGGCCGTCCAGAGACGGCCTGCGATCGACGGGCCTGAGCTCTTGCGGTGGGTCAGGGCGACGCCGATCAGGACCACGGCCATGCCGAGCAGGACCCGGAGCGGGAGCTGCTCGCCGAGCAGGAGCCAGCCGAGCAGCACCGAGAAGATCGGCATGACGTAGGTGACGGTGGACGCCGTGGTGGCGCCTTCGTCGCCGATCAGACGGTAGTTCAGCGCGAAGCCGATGCCGGTGCCGACGACGCCGAGGGCGAGGACCGCCAGCAGTGCCACCGGATCCCAGTGCACCATCCGCAGCCCGTCGATCGGCAGCGCGAGCAGCGAGAAGCCGATCGCGGCGGTGAGCTGCATGCTCGCCAGGACCAGCGGTGGTGTGCCCCGCCCGGCGATGAACCGTCCTGTGTAGACGAAGCCGATGCCGTAGCTCGCCGACGCGGCGACGCACGCGAGCACGCCCCAGCCGAGCATCGCGCCGCCCTGCCAGGGGGCGAAGATGACCAGCACGCCGAGGAATCCGATCAGCAGTCCGGCGGCGCGACGCGGTGGCAGCGCCTCACGTCCGGCCAGCAGTCCGAAGAGCACCGTCCACAGTGGCGTCGTCGCGTTGAGGACGCCTGCCAGCCCGGACTCGACGCTCTGCTCGCCGACGGCCAGCAGCACCCACGGTAGCGCGTTCGCGAAGACGGCGGCGACGGCGATGTGCCGCCACAGGTTCCGGTCACCCGGGATGCGCAGGCCGCGCACCGCGCAGATCGCCAGCAGGGTCAGCGCGCCCAGCACGATGCGGCCCAGCGCGATCTGGGTCGGCGACATGGCTTCGAGCCCGATCTTGATCAGCAGGAAGCTCGCTCCCCAGAAGAGCGCGAGCGCGCCCAGTCGCAGATAGCTGGTCGGGTTGTTCATCGCCGCTCCCCAGTGCCGTCGAGTTGTCAGGACCAGCTTGCAAAAGCCGAGGCGTAAGAACAAGCGAATTAATCTCAACGAACCTTTAAGCATTGCTGTAGCATCGGCCGCATGCTCGACGTCAGGCGGATGCAGGTCCTGCGCGCGGTGGTCACCAGCGGTTCGGTGAGCGCCGCCGCGTCCAACCTCGGGTTCACCCCCTCGGCCATCAGCCAGCAGCTGTCCACGCTGGAGAAGGAGGCCGGGACCCCGCTGCTGGAGAAGGTGGGTCGCGGCCTGCGCCCGACCCCGGCGGGCACGCTGCTGGCCGAACGGGCGGGGCAGATCTCCGAGGTGCTCAACGAGACCGAGGTCGAGCTCGCCGACATCCGCGCGGGCCGGACCGGGCTGCTGCGCGTGCGGTTCTTCACCACCGCGGCCGTCGGCCTGATCCCGCAGGCGGTCGCCAAGTTCCGCGCCGAGCATCCCGAGGTGCAGCTGGACCTGCAGCTGCAGGAGGAGGGCCTGCTCGACGACGTCGTCGCCGGCGAGGCGGACCTGGCGGTCATCGTGCTCGACGACTCGGTGCCGCAGCGGCACGGCGTGCGGTTGGTGCACCTGGCCGACGACCCGTACCGAGTGGTGCTGCCCCGCTCCCACCCGCAGGTCGAGCAGGACAGCGTCGACATGGCGAGGCTGGCCGACGACTCCTGGATCAACAGCGCGGTGACCAGCGGCGGGATCTGCTCGCGGCTGCTGCGGGACGCCTACGCCAGCGCCGGTTTCACCCCGCGCGTCGCGCTGGAGACCGACAGCACCTACTCCGCGCAGGGTTTCGTCGCGGCGGGCCTGGGCGTCGCCCTGGTGCCGCAGCTGGGTCTGGACGTGGTGCACCCGGACGTGGAGATCCGCGCGGTCACCAATCCTGAGCCGGTCCGCGGCCTCCACGTCGCCGTCCGGGAGGCCGTCGCCGACCTGCCTGCGGCGAGATCCCTGATCGACTGCCTGACCGAGATCGCGGTCGCGGCCTGATCAGCTCCGGTTGTCGGTGTTGATGAGAGCGTCTCCGTCGGTGTTGGCGACCATGCCGAGGACGTGCATCTCGGTGCTTCTCTTGCCGTCCTTGGTGAACTGCAGGGTGACCACGACGTTGGCGCCGGACTGCACCGGCTCACCGATGATCTTGACGTCGTCGATCTGCTTCCAGAACGCCTCGTAGCGGTCCTTGCCCTGCGACTGCAGGCTGGGGCCGAGCAGCTTCCAGGACTCGTCCAGGTTCTCGGGCACCAGCTTGTAGTACCTCTTGACCGTGGAGACCAGCTCTTCCTTGGTCACCTGCTTGTTGGTGCTCGTCGCGCTCGACGTCGGGGCGTGACTGCTCGTCGGTGCCGTCGACTTCGTGGACGTCGGCGTGGCCGAGCTCGTCGGCGCGGGCGGAGCGGCCGGCGGTGGCACGGGGGCGGACGACGGAGCGCCCTGGTTCCGCGAGCCGGAGCCGAAGGCGTTCGCGGCGAGCACGCCCACCAGGATCGCCACCACGATCGCCACGATCCACAGCGCGACCTGCTTGCCACCGCGACGCGGCGGAGCGGCGGCGGCCACCGGACCGGCGGCACCCACGCGGGTGGGCGGGTTCGCGCCGCCGCCCATGCCCTGGTGCGCCATCATCGCCCCGCCGTGCGGCGCGGTCGGCGCGGGAGCCTGCTGCTGGCGCTGCCAGCCCGCACCGGCGCCCGGGGCCGCGTTGGGCACCGGACGGCCGTCGAGGACGGCCTGCAGAAGGTCGCGGGTGTGCGCCATCGTCGGCCGGTCGACCGGGTCCGGGCACAGCATCTGCATCAGCACCGGGGTCATCGGCCCGGCCTGGCGCGGCGGCTCGAACTGGCCGCGCGCGACCCGGTGCAGCAGGCTGATCGCGTTCTCGTCGGTGCCGAACGGCGGACCGCCCTCGATCGCCGCGTACAGCGTCGAACCCAGCGAGAACACGTCCGAAGCGGGTGCCGGGTCGCGGCCCAGCGCGACCTCCGGCGCCAGGTAGGCGGGAGTGCCGGCGAGGATGCCGCTCTTGGTGACCGCGACGTCGCCGATGGCGCGCGAGATGCCGAAGTCGGTGATCTTGGCGAGGTCGTTCTCGCCGAGCAGGATGTTGCCCGGCTTGAGGTCGCGGTGGACGATGCCGGCCATGTGCGCGGCGGCGAGCGCCCCGGCCACCTGGACGGCGATGCGGGCCACCCGCATCGGCGGCTGCACGCCCTGCTCGTCGATGACCGCGGCCAGGCTCGTCGAGGGCAGGTACTCCATGACCAGCACCGGCTGGCCCTCGTCCTCGGCCACGTCGAACACCACGATGGCGTTCTGGTGCTGGAGGCGGGCGGCGATGCGACCCTCGCGCATCGACCGCTGACGTGCTTCCTCGGTTTCTTCGGGGGTGTAACCGGGCTGCAGCAGCAGTTGCTTGACGGCGATCGTGCGGTGGAGGCGCTCGTCCACGGCCTTCCACACCACGCCCATGGCGCCGCTACCGATCTTTTGCTGCAAGCGGTACCGGCCCGCGATCAAACGACCTTCGGCGCTCACCGGTGTCTCCTGGTACTGGCTCGCCCGACGGGGCTCGCCTGTCTAAGGACTGCCTGATTTTCGTTTGCACTGAGGACGGAACGACTCCCCGCTGCCGGCTTCACCCGACGGTGTCACGCCCGCGACCACGTTACTGGGCCACGCCTTCCAGGCGGCACCCCGGGGCCGAAATGCGCCTGCGGCCGGGGCGCTCACCTGTCGATGAGCACTCCGGCCGCGGGACGTTGACCTTGATCGGGTCTACCTCACTGCGTGGTGACGCTGCCGCTCGGGCTGGTGCTGGTCCGGGTCGGCCGCTGCGAGGTCGGTTCGCTGCCGGTCGACGTCGGCTCGCTGCCGGTGGACGTCGGCTCCTCGGCGGAGGTGGGGGCCTCCTCGGACGAGCTCTGCGTCTCCCGCGTGGAGGTGCGGGTCTGCTTGGTGGTCGTCTCCTGCTCGCTGGTGGTCTCCGGCGGCGGGACGGGGACCTGCGGGGCCTCCGTCGGCTGGTTGGCGGGCGGCTGCGGCGCCGGTTCCGGGCCGCGCAGCGCCGAGGTGACCAGCACCGCGATCACCGCGACCGCGACCAGCGCGATCGCCGAGATGATCACCGGGCGCTTGCTGCGCCGGGGCTCCTCGTAGGCGGCCGAGTCGGCACGCGTGTCGGCGCCCATGTAGGACGTGGCGTCCTCGTACGGCCGCTCGGAGTACGGGTCGTCCTCGTAGTAGGCGACCGTGGTGCCCGCTGCGGCGCCCGAGCCCATCACGCTCGTCGCGTTGTCCGGGGCCTCCGGTACCAGCGCGGGCGGGATCGGCGCGGCCATCGTGGGGATGGAGTTCACCGAACCGCCGTCGGCCACGGCCTGCAGCATCTCGCGGGACTGCGCCATGTCCGGCCGGTCCTGCACGCGCGCGGCCATCATCGCCATCAGCGGCTGGGCCATCGGACCGGCCTGCTGCGGCGGCTCGATCTTGCCCGCGGCCACCGCGTGCAGCAGCGCCAGCGTGTTCTCGTTGAGACCGAACGGCGGGTGGCCCTCGATGGCGGCGTAGAGCGTGGCTCCGAGGGAGAACACGTCCGAGGCCGGGGTCGGCTCCTGGCCCATCGCCACGTCCGGCGACAGGTAGGCGGGCGTCCCGGCGAGCATGCCGGTCTTGGTGACCTGCACGTCGCCCTGGGCCCGCGAGATGCCGAAGTCGGTGATCTTCACCTGGCCGTTGTCGCCGAGCAGGATGTTGCCCGGCTTGATGTCGCGGTGCACCACACCGGCCGCGTGCGCGGCACCGAGAGCCGATGCGACCTCCGCACCGATCCGCGCGACCTCGCGCGGCGGCAGCGGACCGTGATCGGACATCATCGCTGCCAGGCTCGTCGACGGCAGGTACTCCATGACGAGGACCGGTTGTCCCTCGTCCTCGGCCACGTCGTACACCGAGATCGCGTTCGAGTGCTGGAGCCGGGCCGCGATCCGGCCCTCTCGCATTGCCCGTTGCCGCGCTTCCTCGGCTTCTCCCGGATCAAGACCGGGCTGCAACAGCAACTGCTTGACCGCAACGGTGCGGTGCAGGCGCTCGTCAACACACTCCCACACCACGCCCATCGCGCCACTGCCGATGCGTCGCTGCACCCGGTAGCGTCCGGCGACCAGGCGACCTTCGTCGCTCACCGACGTCTCCCCGTACTGCTATCGATGCCCAGCGGCGGCCGCACCCCGGGGATCCCGGACGTTGCCCCACCGAACACCGGCGGATTAGGCGGACCGGCTTTGGCCCCCCACAAGTACACGTTCAAAGCACGACTCGGGTTGCTACCGAACCGCGATACGGCAGCCTAGCCGACGCCGTGTGGGCGTAGGTCCGAAGTCGAAAAGATCGGTAGGACCGGTTTCGACGTTACGCCGACCGCGCCGGAGGCCACGGTGATCCGGGCCTTTCTCACAGGCGTTTTCGCTGGTGATCGGGCTCCGGGCCGTCGGGCGCTCCGGGTTCGTGACCCTCGGCACCTACCGGCTCACGTCACGGTACCGGCGGTGGCGTTCCCGATGGGAGCCGGTCGGCATGGGTGCGGGTCGTTGCCGCATTGTTGTGCAGCTCAGCCCGGCTGGAGCTGCCGTGCGCTGCGCAACTCGGCGGAGACGATGCGCGGCAGCGGGCCCGGCGAGACGTGCAGGTGCTGGTCCAGCAGCACCCCGCGGCCGCCCGGGTAGACCGCCTCCACCTGGGCGTGCACCGAACCGTCCGGCTCCATCCGCAGCTCGATGAGCCGCACCGCGTCGACCGCGCTCCAGGCCCGGGTGAGCTCGGTCGCCTGCCCGAGCTCGGGTGCGAGCAGCTCACCGATCCGGTCCGGGGAGTCCTGCGCGCGACCGTAGAAGTCCTTGACGAGGCCCAGGGTGGTGCTCGCGCTGCCCGCCGCGGGGTTGGCCAGGTGGGCGTCGTCCGGTTCGGCGGAGGAGGCGTTGCCGCCGCTCTCCGCGGCAGCGGCGAAGCCGCCGTTGCCCTCGAAGGGCCAGGTCGCTTCGAGCACCAGATCGGGGCGCAGCGCGGGGACTCCGCTGATCGCGGCGGCGGAGTGGGGGGGACGCGGGGCCTGCGCGGGCTTGGCCATGATCAGCGCGGCGGCCCCGGCGGCCGAGAACAGCAGCAGCACGCCGAGCGCGGTGAGCACGACCAGCCCGCCCTGCGGACTGCGGGTGGGCGCGGCGTCGGAGCCGGCGAGCTCGTCGGCCAGGCCGACCTGCTCGGGGGTCTGCGGGCCGCGCCGGATCAGCTCGGCGACCGTGACGGTGTCGTCGAAGGTCGTGCGCTCTCTGGCGTGCTCCACGGCGTGAAGAGGTACTCGCCTTCCGCTCGAATGGGAAGGCTTTTCAGATAGATCACCGGAAGGGATGGCCCCGAAGATCACGAACGGCCCAGTGAATCACGTTCCGTGGTCAGGAGATCCGCTCGTCCGACGAGACCATCGGGCTCTCGGCCATCTCGTAGCGCAGCACGCGGCGCTCCTCGCGCTCCGAGCCGTCCGGCAAGGTCAGCCGCAGGGCGTGCGCGGTGCTCGTGGGCGTCACGTAGACCTGCAGGACCTCGATCCGCGTCGCGTAGGAGTAGCGGGCCGCGAAGGACTCGTAGCCCTCGGCGCGCAGCGCGCCGGTGGTCATCGCGTACGCGCCGGGCAGGTCCCCGCTGGAGATCGCGCCGTAGTACTGCTCGCTGGTGCGCTGCATCCCCTCGGTGTCGGTCAGCTGCAGCAGCTGCGGTGCCTCGGTGGTGGGCGGCCTGCTCGTGCCGGGAGGTGTTCCGTTGCCGGGCGATCCGACGCCGGGCGTGCCGGGTTCCTCGTCGTCGCCGCCGGGCTCGTCACCGGCGTGCTCGCCGGGCGCGGCCTGCTCGGGCGTTCCGGTCGGCAGCACCCCCGCGACCAGCTGGTTCGGACTGCGAGGCGGTGTGGCGGTGCTGCTCGCGACCGACGGTCGCGTCGGGTCACCGGTCAGGAAGTAGGGATCGCGGGGCAGCGGCGGGTACGCGCCGCCGCGCGGCATGCTCGGCAGTTCCAGGCCCTCGATGCGGGGCGTGTGCTGGGACACCAGCGTCGTGGCGAACACCAGGCCGCCCAGCGCGGCCACCGATGAGGCGATCGCGAACCACGCCGCGCGGCGCCAGCTCGGAGGCGGGGTGACCGAGGCGGGCACCATGCCGAGGTCGAACTTGTGCAGCCCGCCCACGGGTGCGGTGTCGGTCAGCGGATCGATCACCACGCAGGACGAGGACTCCTCGGGCCCGGTCCGCTGCGGTGGGATCTGCGCCCACGCAGCGCCGGTGGCGGTCCTGCGGTGCCGGCCCGGGGCGGGGTTCTGCGCCGCGGACGGTGTGGGTGTCGGTGCCGGCGGCGGCCAATCGAGTCGGCCGCTCCAGCCGATGGTTTTGCCGCTGTGCATCGGAGGTCTCGACTTTCTGCAACCCGCAAGTGGTTCACGGCGAGCTTCGCGTCGGTGTTATCGGTACTCCGAACGGCGCTCTTGATGCACCGAAAGGGTGATATCACCGCGCGACCACTCGAACGAACGTCGCCGAAAGACGGACCGAGGATGCGGAGGCGCCCCCGAGCCGCACGATTGCGCGAGCGGCGCAGCCGGAATCCGTTCGAGCGTGCAGAAGAACCGGCTCCCGGAGCCGGACGGCGAGCCAGGTTTCCTACCCGCACCGCCGAGCGAGTTGTCAGAAATCGCCCTTGCGGAAGCGGGACTGCGTGCTCTGGAGCGCCTTGAGCGAACCGACGCCACCGCCGAGACCGAGCAGGGTCGCGAAGACGTCCGCGCCCACGGAGTCGCCGTTGCTGATCAGCAGCGCCAGCAGCGTCACACCGAGGCCGACGCCGGCGATCGGGTAGCGCTTCTTGGCGAAGTCAGCAGCCGGCTGCCCGCCCGGACGCTTCTTCGCAGCAGAGGTCAGCATCGCCAGATAGCCGGCGTGCCCCGCTGCCGCGATCACCGCGGCGAGCGTCACCAGGAGTGCGACCAGACCGATAACCATGCCCATGCCACCAGTCTGCTCCTTGACGAGCCCTGTCCGATATGGGGGATCCCCCTGATTTGCCGATCGGTTCGAAAAGGTTGTGGATCAAGTCTGGTTCGAGACCGTCGTCACGCCTAGGTTCTGTCGCTATGAGCGAGCGAACGGGTCTCGATCTGGACGGCAAGCGGGTCCTGGTCACCGGGGCCGCGAGCGGCATCGGAGCCGCTCTGACCAGGCGATTCGTCGCGGCGGGAGCCGAGGTGATCGCCGCCGACAAGGCCGCCGATGCCGTCACCGCGCTCGCCGACGAGCTGGGCGCGACGGCCCGGGTGGTCGATCTCGGCGAGCCCGACGACGCCGACGACCTCGGCGAGGGCGCCGACGTCGTGGTGAACAACGCCGGGTTCCAGCACGTCGCGCCGCTGCAGGAGTTCCCGCCGGAGGTCTTCGCCGCGATCCTGCGCGTGATGGTCGAGTCGCCGTTCCGCATCGTGCGGTCCGCGCTGCCGGGCATGTACCAGCGAGGCTGGGGCCGGGTCATCAACATCTCGTCGGTGCACGGGCTGCGCGCCTCGCCCTTCAAGAGCGCCTACGTCACCGCCAAGCACGCCGTCGAGGGCCTGTCCAAGACGATCGCGCTGGAGGGGGCGCCGCACGGCGTCACCTCCAACTGCCTGTGCCCGGGATTCGTGCGCACACCGCTGCTGGAGCGCCAGGTCGCCGAGCAGGCCCGACTGCACCGGGTGCCCGAGGCCCAGGTCACCGAGGACGTGCTGCTGGCCCGGACCCCGGTGAAGCGGCTGGTCGAACCCGACGAGGTCGCCGAGTTTGCGGCCTGGCTGTGCGGGCCGGGCACCACGTCGATCACCGGAGCGTCGCTGTCCATGGACGGAGGCTGGACGGCGAACTGATCAGGCAAGTCCCGAGGTGAACACCGGCACGTCAAGGAGGACGCAGCCATGACCACCGAATCCGCTCCCAGCAGATCGTCGACCACCCGCGTGGTGGTGGCGAGCCTCGTCGGCACCACCGTCGAGTGGTACGACTTCTTCCTCTACGGATCGGCCGCCGCGCTGGTGTTCAACCAGCTGTTCTTCCCGGCAGGCGATCCGCTGATGGGCACCCTGCTCGCGTTCATCACCTACGCGGTCGGCTTCGTCGCCCGGCCGCTGGGCGGCCTGGTCTTCGGCCACTACGGCGACCGGATCGGCCGGAAGAAGCTGCTGGTCCTCAGCCTGGTGATGATGGGTGCCGCGACGTTCGCGATCGGCCTGCTGCCCACCTACCAGTCGGTGGGCGTGCTGGCTCCGCTGCTGCTCACCGCGCTGCGGTTGATCCAGGGCTTCGCGATCGGCGGCGAGTGGGGCGGTGCGGTGCTCATCGTCTCCGAGCACGGATCCAGCGAGCGCCGCGGTTTCTGGGCGTCGTGGCCGCAGGCCGGGGTGCCGCTGGGCAACGTCTTCGGCACCGCCGTGCTGGCGGTGCTGGCGGCGGTGCAGTCCGACGAGGCGTTCCTGGCCTGGGGCTGGCGGATCGCGTTCCTGCTCTCCGGCGTGCTGGTGCTGATCGGCCTGTGGGTGCGGCTGGCGGTCTCCGAGTCGCCGGTGTTCCTGGAGGCCCAGCGCAAGGCGGCGGAGAGCGGCGCCGAGCAGAAGCCGCCGATCCTGGAGGTGCTGCGCCGCTACCGCAGCGAGGTGCTCACGGCGATGGGCGCCCGGTTCGCCGAGAACGTCGTCTACTACGTGCTGACCTCGTTCGTGCTCACCTACGTGGCCACGTTCCTGGACCTGCCGCGCGGGGTCGCGCTCAACGCGGCGCTGATCGCCTCGGTGCTGCACTTCATCAGCATCCCGATCTGGGGCGCGCTGTCGGACCGGTTCGGCAGAAGACCGATCTACCTGCTGGGCACGGTCGGCACGGGCGTGTGGGCGTTCTTCTTCTTCACGATGCTCGACACCAAGTCGTTCTGGGTGATCACCTTGGCGACCACCATCGGCCTGGTGTTCCACGGCGCGATGTACGGGCCGCAGGCGGCGTTCTTCGCGGAGCTGTTCGGCACCAGGGTGCGCTACTCGGGCGCTTCGATCGGCTACCAGCTGGCGTCGATCGTGGCGGGTTCGCTGGCGCCGATCATCGCGACCGCGCTGCTGGCCGCGTTCGACTCCTCGCTGCCGATCTCGATCTACGTGGCGCTGTGCTCGGTGGTCACCCTGGTCGCGGTGTTCCGCGCACCGGAGACCCGGGAGCGCGACCTCGCCGCAGACCACGCGGTGTGACGGGACCGCGGGCGCCTTCGACCAGGCCGGAGGCGCCCGCGGCGCACGTCAGGAGTGGCCCAGCCGACCTCGGCCGAGGCGGAGCAGGATCATGGCGATCTCGCGACCCTCCGGGCCGAGCTCGCGGTAGCGGGCGAGCACGTCCATCTCGCGGTTGTAGACGATGCGCGGGCCGCCCGCGGCCATGCGGGCCTGCCCGACCTGCTGGGAGATCTCGGCCCGGCGCTTGATCAGGCGCAGGATCTCGGCGTCGAGGTAGTCGATCTCTTCGCGGAAGTTGCTGATGGCCTCTGCAGCCCGTTCAGTCGAGGGCTTCTCGGACTGCGGTTGGTCACCGTCCACAGTGGCGTTCATCGGACGTAATCCTCCGGCTCCGGCCCCGTTCCCGTCCCGGAACGCGAAACGCCCCGAGTCCGAGGACCCCGGGGCGTCGTAGTGGTTTTCGAGCTCACGCAGCTACGGGCGCCGGAGTCCCGGGCCCGTAGAAAAACTCGTACTGCTGCGTTCGCACACCACCAGTCTGCCACAACCCCGACCCCCGATCCACTGCCTGGTCACCGCGTCCCACCAACTGGACGCATTCACCCGGGCGAGGAGTGGAGGTCTTGATCGTGTTGCGCGATCGGGAGATTCGGGTTCTGTCCGAGGGGTTCGGTAACGTGGTTCGACGATGAGCACCCCTCTCGATCTCGAATGGCAGGGCGACGAGTCCCGGCCCGCGCAGCCCTCCGCACCTCAGGCCCGGTCGGGCCCGGACCCGGAGGCGCTGCTGGCTGGGCTCAACCCGCAGCAGCGCGACGCCGTGACGCACACCGGCTCGCCGCTGCTGGTGGTGGCCGGCGCCGGATCGGGCAAGACCCGGGTGCTGACCAACCGCATCGCCCACCTGCTGGCCAGCGGTGCGCACCCCGGCCAGATCATGGCCATCACCTTCACCAACAAGGCCGCGGCCGAGATGAAGGAGCGTGTCGCCGACCTGGTCGGCCGCCGGGCCAACGTGATGTGGGTGTCGACGTTCCACTCGATGTGCGTGCGGGTGCTGCGGCGCGAGGCCAAGACGCTCGGCATGTCGTCGAACTTCTCGATCTACGACTCCGACGACTCCAAGCGGCTGATCACCATGATCGCCCGCGAGCAGGACCTGGACTCCAAGCGCTACCCGGCGCGGACGCTGTCGATCAACATCTCGAACCTGAAGAACGAGCTGATCACGCCGGAGGACGCGGCGCAGCAGGCGGGCAACGACGTGGAGCGCAAGGTCGCCCAGGTCTACGCCGCCTACCAGCGCAGGCTCGTCGACTCCAACGCGATGGACTTCGACGATCTGATCATGCGCACGGTCGAGCTGCTGCAGCAGCACCCGGCGGTCGCCGAGTACTACCGCCGCCGCTTCCGCCACGTGCTCGTCGACGAGTACCAGGACACCAACCACGCGCAGTACGCGCTGGTCAGGGAGCTGGTCGGCACCGGTCCCACCGAGAGCGGCGTGGAACCGGCCGAGCTGTGCGTGGTCGGTGACGCCGACCAGTCGATCTACGCGTTCCGCGGCGCCACGATCCGCAACATCGAGGAGTTCGAGCGCGACTACCCGCAGGCCCGCAGCATCCTGCTGGAGCAGAACTACCGGTCCACGCAGACGATCCTGTCGGCCGCCAACGCCGTGATCCGGCGCAACCCGAACCGTCGCGACAAGCGGCTGTGGAGCGACGCGGGAGACGGTGAGCCGATCGTCGGTTACGTCGCCGACAACGAGCACGACGAGGCCGCCTTCGTCGCCGGTGAGATCGACAAGCTCGTCGATCAGGGCGACGCCACCTTCAACGACATCGCGGTCTTCTACCGCACCAACAACCAGTCGCGCGTGTTCGAGGAGGTGTTCATCCGCCTCGGCCTGCCGTACCGGGTCGTCGGCGGTGTCCGCTTCTACGAGCGCCGCGAGGTCCGCGACGCCCTCGCCTACCTGCGGGTCCTGGACAACCCGGACGACACGGTGAGCCTGCGCCGCATCCTCAACGTGCCCAAGCGCGGCATCGGCGATCGCGCGGAGGCCGTGGTCGCGGTGCACGCCGAGCAGGAGCGGATCTCCTTCGGCGCCGCCCTGCGCCGGGCCGCCGCCGGTGAGGTCCCGCTGCTCAACACCCGCGCCCGCAACGCGATCTCCGGCTTCGTCGAGCTGCTCGACGAGCTGCACAAGGTCGCCGCGGACCACGACGTCGCCGAAACCCTCGACACGCTTCTGGAGCGCACCGGGTACCGGGGTGAGCTGGAGGCCAGCGATGATCCGCAGGACGCGACGCGGCTGGAGAACCTGACCGAGCTGATCACCGTCGCCCGCGAGTTCACCGAGGCCCGCGCGGGAGCTCCGCTGCCGGTCGACGCCGAGGTCTCGCCGTCGGCGGAGGCCGTGGTGTCCGGTGTGACGCCTGCGGCGGAGGACGACGCGGACGACGTCCTCGAAGACCCGCTGGCCGACGATTCGCTGGCGGCGTTCCTGGAGCGGGTCTCGCTGGTCGCCGACGCCGACTCGCTGCCGGAGACCGGCGACGGCCTGGTCACCCTGATGACCCTGCACACCGCCAAGGGCCTGGAGTTCCCGGTGGTGTTCTCCAGCGGCTGGGAGGACGGCGTCTTCCCGCACAACCGGGCCCTGGGCGATCCGACCGAGCTCGCCGAGGAGCGGCGACTGGCCTACGTCGGCATCACCCGGGCTCGCCAGCGGCTCTACCTGTCGCGCGCCATGATGCGCTCGGCGTGGGGGCAGCCGATGACGAACCCGGCCTCGCGGTTCCTCACCGAGATCCCCGAGGAGCTGATGCACTGGCGCCGCATCGAGCCCGAGCGCGCGGCCCCGCAGGTCCGCAGCACCTGGGGCAGCCGAGGAGGCGGTTTCGACCGCACCGGCGGCGACTCGGCTCAGGCGGGCCTTGCCGAGCGCGGCATGCGCAGCACCAGCATGAAGGGCTGGAAGGACACGGTCGCGCTCAAGCTCGAAGCGGGCGACAAGGTCACCCACGACAAGTACGGCCTCGGCACGGTGGTCGCCACCGACGGCGAAGGCCCCCGAGCCACGGCCACCATCGACTTCGGCACGGCAGGCACGGTCAAGCTCATGCTCATCGGCACCGTCCCCCTCACCAAGCTCTGACCAGCTGCGGGAGGTGCTGCGGATCCGGTTCCGCAGCCCTTCCTCCACACCTTCACCGGAGTTCCGGGCCCCGCTCCGGATCAGGTCACGGTGCCCGGTTCCTGGGGCGCCGGGTCGTAATCGCCTGCGGCGGTGGTGCGTTGGAGGCGGGTGGCGGCGGCGAGGACGTCGTGGTGCGAGGTGTAGAGGGCGTTGACGCCGAAGCGGAGGATGTCGGGCGGCCGCATGTCGGCGACGACGCCGTGCGCCGCGAGGGCCTGGATCAGGCCGTAGGCGTGCGGGTGGCGCAGCGACACCTGGCTGGCGCGGGCCTCGGGTTCCGCCGGGGTGATCGGCTCGAAGCCCTCCGCGGCCAGCAGCTGCTCGGCGCAGCGGAGGAAGAACCCGGTCAGCGACAGGCTCTTCGCGCGGACCTGCGCGAGGTCGACGCCGTCGAACGCGGTCAGCGCCGCCTCCAGGGCCAGCAGCGACAGGATCGGCGGCGTGCCGATGCGGGCGCGGGCGATGCCGGGCGCGGGAACGTAGTCGGTCTGCAGGCCGAAGGGCTCGGCGTGGCCGGTCCAGCCGTTCAGCGGTGTGCGCCAGGAATCGTGGTGCCGCTCGGCGGCGTACAGGAAGGCCGGGGCGCCGGGCCCGCCGGAGAGGAACTTGTAGCCGCAGCCGACCGCGAAGTCCACCCCGAGGTCGTCGAGGTGCACCGGCATCGCCCCGGCCGCGTGGCACAGGTCCCACAGCGCCAGCGCGCCCACCCGGTGGGCGGCCCGCGTCAGCGCGGCCATGTCGTGCAGTTCGCCGCTGCGGAAGTCGACGGGTGAGTAGCTGATCACCGCCACCTGGTCACCGTGCTCGTCGAGGAACTCCGGCAGGTCCGCGGGAGCCACCCGGCGGACCTGCCGCCCGTGCGCTCGGGCGACCGAGTCGGCCAGGTAGCGGTCGGTGGGGAAGTGCTCCGGGTCGGTGACCAGCAGCGGGCGGTCCGGGCGCAGCTCCGCCGCGGCGCTGAGCGCGGTGAACAGCTGCACGCTGGTGGAATCACCGGCGATCGTCCGCCCCGGCGCGGCACCGATCAGCGCGCCGATGGAGTCGCCGACCCGCAGCGGGGCCTGCCACCAGTCGTGGGTGTTCCAGGAGCGGATCAGGTCGGTGCCCCACTGGCGGTGCACCACGTCCTCCAGCACCGGCGGCACCGCGGCGGGCAGCGGGCCGAGGGAGTTCCCGTCGAGGTAGATCACGCCCTCCGGCAGCAGGAAGCGCTCCCGGACGTGCGCGAGCGGGTCGGTGGCGTCGAGGTCCTCGGCGAGGTCGGTGAGGTGTTGTGTCATCGCGAGCACTCTCCCGCAGAGTTGTCGTCCCGCCGCAGCACGTCGGCAACGTCGAGTGCCAGCGGATGCGGCGGGCAGCAGCTCACGAGCCCGTCAGAAGCGGTAGTGCAGGAGGCGGCCGAGTCGGTTGAAGGTGGGGACCTTGGCCACTGCGCGGAAGGCGAGCCTGGCGGGCAGCGGGTACCTCGCCAGTTCCGGCGCGTCCAGGAACGAGATCTCCGAGACCAGCTGGAGGCCGGGGATTCCCAGCCCGTTCGGGTCGTCGATGCCCCAGTGCAGGCGCGAGCCCGAGCGCGTCACCGCGGGGTTGGCGACGTTGTTGAGGTGGATGCTCGGCGTGTTGAACGCGTCGAACAGCAGCTCGCCGCTGGGGAAGTGCGCGACGATCCGGCGCAGCAGCGACAGGCCGTCCGGCTCGGTCAGGTACATCGTCAGGCCCTCGGCGACCACGAGAACGGGCCGGTCGGAGGGGATTCCGGTCAGCAGGTCCGGATCCGTGACGGAGCGGCCGGTGGTGTGCCGGTTGCTCGACGACGGGAACAGCTGCTCGCGCAGTGCGATGACCTCGGGTTGGTCGACGTCGTACCACTCGACGTCCGCCGGCGGGTTCACCCGCTCGAAGCGGCTGTCCAGCCCGCAGCCCAGGTGCAGCACGCTCATCCCCGGGCGCAGCGCGGCGCGCACCCGGTCGTCGAGGGCCTTGGCGCGGACGGCCACCGAGATCGCGTTGTTCGCGCGCATTCCCAGCTTGGTGAAGTCGTAGTCGAGCCTTCGCACGGCGTCGTCGGCCCACCGGTCGTGCAGCAGCGGCTCCGCTGACCGGTTGTCCAGGGCGCGCAGGTGAAGCGTGGCGAGCATGGTCGCCGCCGGTCCGGTCAGCTCGACCGGGATGCGGCTCTCGCGCTCGAAACCGAAGCGCACCACCCGCATCGCGTCGCGCACCGGCGGCACGGCGTTCATTGCGCGGGCGATGAAGCGGTCACGCGGTGCGACCTTCGCCACCCCGGGCAGCGTGGTGACCGGGACCGACCCGCGCAGGTGCAGGCCCGGGACCTTGATCTCCAGATCGTGCGGGTCACCGACTCCCCAGTGGAAGCTCGCTCCGGTGGTGCGGAGGAAACCCGAGAACTGCGCGGCCCGCACGGTCCACGGCGCGACCACGTCGAAGAGCATCTCGCCGTAGCCGAAGCGCTCGACGAGCCTGCGCAGCAACGCGATCCCGTCCGCCTCCGACAGGTAGGGGGTCAGCCCCTCGGCGATGACCAGCGTCGGCCGACCGGTCGGGATGTCGTCCAGCCAACCGGTTTCGGTCACCGAGGACGCGATCGTGCGGTGGTTGTCCGGAACTCGCGGGTAGAGCCGGTCGCGCAGCTCGACGACGTCGGGCATGTCCACGTCGAACCACCGCGCCTCGGCGGGCAGGTCGAGCCGGAACGCCCGGGAGTCCAGACCGCACGCCAGGTGCAGCACGACCGCGTCCGGGTGCTCGGCGAGGAACTCCCCGGCCCGGTCGTCGATCTCCTTGGCGCGCAGCACCACTGCCATCATGTCGCCGGAATCGAGCCGGAGGCCGGAGAAGTCGAAGTCGATGCGCGACGCCAGCTGAGCGGCGGCGTCGTCGCCCAGCACCGGATCGGTGCGGCGGCTGTCGAGGGCGCGTGCGTGGAGCGGACCGAGGAGCGTCTGCTGCGCTCCGGTCAAGCGGATCTGTTCGGCCACGGGCGCCACGCTACTGCGAGCCGGCGCCGGAAGTGCGCTAACGACGCGTAAAGAAATGGGTTCGGCGACCACGGGATGGTCGCCGAACCCAGTGCGAAGAGTCGGGGATCAGGTCGGCGAGATGCCGCGCTCGCGCATCCACGGCAGCGGGTTGATCTTCTTGCCGCCGGCGTTCCACACCTCGAAGTGCAGGTGGGTGCCGGTGGAGAAGCCGCGGTTGCCCATGGTCGCGATCTGGTCGCCCGCCTTGACCTTGTCGCCCTCGTCAGCGGTGATGGTGTTGACGTGGCCGTAGACGGTGATGGTGCCGTCCTCGTGCTGGACCCGGACCCACATGCCGAAACCGCTGGCCGGACCGGCTTCGATGACCACGCCGTCGGCGACCGCCATGATCGGCGTGCCCTTGGCGTTGGCGATGTCGATGCCGTAGTGGGTGGTGCCCCAGCGGCCACCGAAGCCGGAGGTGAAGTTGCCCAGCGCCGGAACGTGGAACTTCGGCTGCTTGGCGACTTCTTCGGCCGCGCGCTGAGCCGCTTCGCGGGCCTCGGTGATCCGCTCGCTCTTGGTCAGCTTCTCCATCTCGGAGCTGACGTCGGAGCTCTTGGCGACCGGGAGCATGGCGGGCGCCGGGGCGCTGCCGCCCATGCCCTTGTAGGAGGTGGTGTCCCCGGACATCGCGGTGTTGTACGAACCCGCGGCGTCGGAGGCGTTGAAGTCATCGCTGTCGGGGGAGGCGTTTCCCTCGCCTGCTGCCAGCGACTGACCGGCTGCTGCGAATGCGCCCGCCGCTACTGCTGCGACGACGACGCGGCCGCGCCAGGCCGATGCTGCTGATGCACCCCGGCTCCGATCCCGATTGCTGGAGGAGTCGTCGGGGGACACCTCCGGATAACCGGGAAAGGGTCGTTCGCCGCCGGGGGAGCGGTGGTGAGCCAATGCCTGCCCTTCCGTCTCGGGGAGCCTGATCTCCGCGGGCCCGGAACGGGGATTTCCGGGTGGCCGGTCGGGGAACCGGTCGAAGGTTGTCCTTCGTGATCAGACCGTGACAACGGACCGGGGGACAGTAACCAAGCTGATCCCCTAGGGGCAAATCCCGATCTGTTACGCGTCGGCCACCGCGTGTGGTCGAAAGAACCTTCGTCAGGCGGATCGTCGGGCCTTCGCCGATACTGCGCGTGGTCGTCGCACAGCGGAGCCACCTGCGGCTTCGTGATCGGAACCAGCGGTTCCGAACGGACCAGCGCCCCGGGTCTTCGGAACCGATCCGGACACCCCGGAGTGTTGCTCTGTGCTGCAAGTCACACTCCAAGAGCGTCTTGTCGGCGCGTCGAAAATGCTCCGTTCGGGCGCTCCTCGGGCGTGTCGGCGCGCACGGATCCCCGAACAGCGACTGCGGGTGGTGTCCGGAAACGGTCACCCGGTTGCTAGCGTCTGCGCGGTGACTGCGCGGCCCGACCTTCCGTCCGGTTCGTCTGCCTCGGCGGCTCCCGCCAAGGCCACGGACCCGCAGCCAACGCTCGGCACGTCGGCCCGCCTGCGTGCCGCGATCGTGCTCGCAGCCCTCGGTGCCGTGCTCACCGGCGCAGGCCCGCTGCTGGGGTTGACCAGCCCGGCCGTTCCCGCCGCGTACCCGGGTTGGCCGCTGCTGCTGGTGCTCGCGCTGCTCGCGCCGGTGGCCGCCGCGCTGTTCGCGCGGGCCGGAAAGCCGCTGGCCGCCGCCGCGGTGCTCGTCGGCCCGGCCGCCTTCGCGCCCGGAAGGCTCGGGCAGGACGTCCAGTTCGCCGTCGAAGCGGGCATGGCCGCCCGCCCGGAACTCCTCCGAGCCTCCTCGCTGATCAACTTCGCACCCGCCGTCGGCTGGTGGCTGCTGGCGGCCGGGCACGTGCTCGTGCTGGTCGCGGGAATCCTGGCCACCTGGGGCACCCGCGAGTCCGGCGCCGGAACGCAGCGGCAGGGCCTGCTCACCTCGGCGCTGTGCGCCGGAGTGCTGGGCGGCGTCGCGGTGCTGATGGCGCCGTTCTCCTCCGACGACCCCTACTTGCCCGCCGAAACCGCGCTGGACGGGCCGCTGCCGGTGCTCATCGGCAGCGCGCTGCTGGCCGTCGCGGTGCCCTGCGCCGCCGGTCTGCTCGCCGGTTCGACCGACCTGGAGTTCGCGCGCGGCGGGCTGCTGGGCGTGGCGCTCTCGCTGGTCGCGGTCGTCGTGCCGCCGCTGGTGTCGGTGCTGGTGCTCGACGAGGTGATCTTCGCCTGGGGACCGCTGCTCGGACTGCTGGCCGCCGCGGTGCTGCTCGTGCTCGCGGCGCGGGCCGGTCGCGGCGAGCAGGCCGAAGACGTCGGCGAACTGCGGCTTCCCGCGCTGACCCGACTGCTCACCCTCGCCGGTGCGTTCGCGCTGCTGGCCGGTGCCGTCGCGGTGCTGGCCGCGCTGACCCCGCACGTGTCCATGCCCTACGGGCTGCGCGATCCGTCGGAGTACCCGGCGCGAATGCTGCTGCCCGCCGGAATCCTGCTGGCCCTGGTCGGTGCGGGCATGCTGCTGCCGAAGTTCGCGCTGCTGCTGCGGCCGGTGCTGACCGTGCTGTGGGCGGCGGTTCCGCTGGCCGCGGCCGGATCGCTGGACGCGGTGTTCACCGCCGTGCAGGCCGCCGGCGCCGGTGCCGGTCTCGGAGCCTGGGCGGCCGGTGCGTCCGTGCTGCTCGCCGCGATCGCGGCGGTGCTCGCGGTGATCGCCGGAGCCGTGGAGCGCGACGACGTCGACCTGACCGAGATGGCGATGCGCCGCCTGGTCCTGATCCCGTCGCTGGTCGCGCTCGTCCTCGGCGCCGGTGCGTTCTCGCTGCCGGTGCTGACCGCTCCCGGCTACAGCGCTCCGGGCGTGTTCACCGACTTCGGCACCACCTCGTGGGGTCTGGTGCTCGCGCTCGCCGCCGTGGTCGGCGCGACCGCGCTGGCGCCGATGTGCCGTCCCGGTCAGGCCGCCGCGCTGCTGTGCGGTGCCGCGCTGCTGGTGGGCGTGCGCGCGCTGGAGTTCCCGCTGACCGCCGAGCGCCTGCCCGGAACAGCGCCCGGACTCGGCCTGTGGTTCGGGCTCGGGTGCGTCGTGGTCCTGCTCGGCACGGCGCTGGCCGCCCGCACCACCGCCGAACCGACCAACTGAGTTCACTCGCCCGGACGTCTTGTGGGCGGCGTTCCGGTGCCCGAACATGGGCGCAGCGCCGTCACGGCGTCTGTTCCGTTCGTCACGCGAACGCAGATATCGCTCCTGCCGCACAAGGCGATTCCCCGTGTTGGACGGGTCGACCCAGGCAGACGCCCTACCTCAGGTGAGGCAGTTCACCAGGTGCGCCGCCCCATGCGTCATCGCAGGTCGATATCGTCACCGAGTCCGACACCGACGTCGCAGGAGAGTCGAGTGGACCTGTACGAGTACCAGGCGAAGGAGCTCTTCGCCTCCCACGACGTGCCGACGCTGCCCGGCACCGTGGCGACCGATCCGCAAGGGGCCAAGGCAGCAGCCGAAGAACTCGGCGGGCCCGTAGTCATCAAAGCCCAGGTCATGACCGGTGGCCGGGGCAAGGCCGGCGGCGTGAAGCTGGCTGAGAACCCGGATGAGGCCCAGACCAAGGCCGAGGCCATCCTCGGTCTGGACATCAAGGGCCACATCACCAACAAGGTGCTGGTCACGACCGCCTCCGACATCGCGGAGGAGTACTACTTCTCCTTCCTCCTCGACCGCGCGAATCGCAACTTCCTCGCGATGGCCTCGGTCGAGGGCGGCATGGAGATCGAAGAGGTCGCGGCCACCAAGCCCGAGGCTCTGGCGAAGATCGCGATCGACCCGATCGAGGGCGTCGACCTGGACAAGGCGAAGGAGATCGTTTCCGCCGCCAAGTTCCCGGCCGAGGTCGCCGACCAGGTCGCCGACGTGATCGTCAAGCTGTGGGAGACCTTCGTCGCCGAAGACGCCACTCTGGTGGAGGTCAACCCGCTGGTGAAGGACCCCGAGGGCAAGATCATCGCCCTCGACGGGAAGGTCACCCTCGACGAGAACGCCGCGTTCCGCCAGGCCAAGCAGGCCGAGCTGGTGGACAAGGACGCGGAGAACCCGCTCGAGGCCAAGGCCAAGGAGAAGGGCCTCAACTACGTCAAGCTGGACGGCGAGGTCGGCATCATCGGTAACGGTGCCGGGCTCGTCATGTCCACGCTGGACGTCGTGGCCTACGCCGGCGAGAAGCACAGCAACGTCAAGCCGGCGAACTTCCTCGACATCGGCGGCGGCGCCTCCGCCGAGGTCATGGCCGCCGGTCTGGACGTCATCCTGGGCGACTCGGACGTCAAGTCGGTGTTCGTCAACGTCTTCGGTGGAATCACCGCCTGCGACGCCGTGGCCAACGGCATCGTGCAGGCGCTGGAGATCCTCGGTGACGAGGCCACCAAGCCGCTGATCGTCCGCCTCGACGGCAACAACGTCGACGAGGGCCGCCGCATCCTGGCCGAGGCCAACCACCCGGTCGTCACCGTGGTGGACACGATGGACGGTGCGGCCGACAAGGCCGCCGAGCTGGCAGCGGGGGCGTGAGGCGATCATGGCTATCTTCCTCAACGAGAACAGCAAGGTGATCGTTCAGGGCATCACCGGCTCTGAAGGCACCAAGCACACCGCTCGCATGCTGCGCTCCGGCACGAACATCGTCGGCGGTGTCAACGCCCGCAAGGCCGGGCAGACCGTCGAGATCGAGGGCAAGGAGCTCGCGGTCTACGGCAGCGTTCAGGAGGCGATGAAGGAGACCGGCGCCGACGTGTCGGTCGTCTTCGTGCCGCCGAAGTTCGCCAAGGACGCCGTGATCGAGGCCATCGACGCCGAGATCGGCCTGGCCGTTGTCATCACCGAGGGCATCCCGGTGCACGACTCGGCCTACTTCTGGGCGCACGCGAACGCCACGGGCAACAAGACCCGGATCATCGGGCCGAACTGCCCCGGCATCATCTCGCCCGGCAAGTCCAACGCGGGCATCATCCCGGCCGACATCACCGGCGCGGGCAAGATCGGTCTCGTGTCGAAGTCGGGCACGCTGACCTACCAGATGATGTACGAGCTGCGGGACATCGGTTTCTCCAGCGCCGTCGGCATCGGTGGTGACCCGATCATCGGCACCACCCACATCGACGCGCTGCAGGCCTTCGAAGAAGACCCGGAGACCGAGGCCATCGTGATGATCGGTGAGATCGGTGGCGACGCCGAGGAGCGCGCGGCCGACTTCATCAAGGCCAACATCACCAAGCCGGTGGTCGGCTACGTCGCGGGTTTCACCGCGCCGGAGGGCAAGACCATGGGTCACGCGGGCGCCATCGTCTCCGGTTCGTCGGGCACCGCCTCGGCGAAGAAGGAGGCCCTGGAGGCCGCGGGCGTCAAGGTCGGCAAGACGCCGAGCGAGACCGCCAAGCTGATGCGCGAGATCGTCAAGGGCTGAGACCCGCACCGACCTCGTTCGTTCGGGGCCGGGTTCCCCGCAGGGGAATCCGGCCCCGACGGCTTTTGCGGGACTCGGTCCGCACCGCTGGGGCTCCGCGACTCCTGCCGCCGAACGAGGTGATTCCTGAACAACTCCTAGCCGGGCGGGCCGCCCTGCTGATGGCTCGTATTCGGTACCGTCGATCAGCAGCCCGATCGAGTGCCTTCGAGGAGTCCGATCAAGTCATGTCCGCCCCGTATCCGCAACAGCCGAACACCGACGGGGGTCGTCGGTCGTTCGAGCTGAAAGAAGTCCTCGCGATGGTGGCGGCCGGCGCCGGCGTTGTCGGCTACCTGCTCGGGTTCTTCGACGACGGCGTCGGCGCCCTGATGGGCAGCATGGCCGGTTTCGGCCTCGTCGCCTCCGCGGCGCTCGCGGGCCTGCGTTTCCTGCCGAAGACGCCGGACGCGCTGTTCGCGGCCGTCCCGCTGGCGGCCTACTCCGCGCTGGCGCTGCTGCAGGACGTCATCCGCAACACCGCATCCGGCCTGGTCTCAGTGCTGATGGTGCTGGCGCTCGCGCAGCTGGCCGCCGTGGTGGGCGTGCTGCTGGTCGAGGGCGGCGTGATCAAGGCCGGTGGCGCCTCCGGCCCGGCGAGCAGCCCCAAGTCCCAGTCGTACGGGCAGCCGTTCCCGCAGGGACCCGGCCCGCGCGGTCCTGGCCCGGGTGGTCCGGCCGGTCCCGGTGGCGCTCGCCCCGGCCCCGGTCCCTCCGGCCCCGGCTGGGGCCCGCAGGGGCAGCCCGCTCCCGGCGCCCAGTTCGGCGGCCCGCCGCCGTGGAACCCGTCCAGCGGCGGTCAGCCCGCCCAGCAGCCGGGAAGCCGGAACCCGTCGTCCGACGGGTTCGCCACGCCCAACCCGGATTCCAGCGGTCCCCAGCCGAACCGGCCCGCGAACCAGTCCGGTCCGATCTCGCAGCCCGGTCAGCAGCAGAACGGCCAAGCCGCGCCGCAGCCACCGGCCCAGCCCGCGCAACAGCCGCAGACCCCGCAGCCGAAGTCGGAACAGGACAGCGGCGGCCCCCAGGGCACCCGCCAGATGCCCCACCCGGGCGCGAACCCACCCACCTTCTGACCCGCCCCCATCACGCCGGCCATGACGTGGCGGCCGTGGGCGGTTCTGGTCCGGACCGTCCATGATCAACGCCCGTTATGTCCGGTCGGTTCGGGCCAAAACCGCCCAATGCCTCAGGCGCGTCGCCCGATGGGCGGAGGCGCTGGCGTGTTCGGGGCCGTTCGGAGCAGTGGTGGTGCGACATTCGGTCGCGTGTCTGCGCTGGATCCGATCCCCCACGCCGTGGCCGCCGGCCATTCCGACCGGAAGCAGGGTCTGCGCCGGTGGTTGTTCATCGCCGTCGTCGGCGCGGTGCCGCTGATCGGGTTCTTCGCCGTCGCCGCCCTGGTCGCGCTGATCGTGGGCATCGCCAGCGGGGCGAGCCTCAACCCGCTGCTGGTCCTGATGGCCGCGATGCCCGGATGGCTGGTGCTCTACCAGTCGCCGCTGGTGATCTCGGGCGCTCCGCTGACCGTGCTGCCGATGCTGCCCACGATCGGCGTGGTGCTGCTGGTGGCAGCCGCGTCGGCGTTCGTCGCCCGCCGCTGCCGGCTGCGCCGTCCCGACCAGGCCTGGCCGGTGATCGCGACGATGGCGCTGGTGCACGCGTTCGTGGGCGCGCTGTTCGCGCTGCTGCTGACCGATCCGTTCAGCGCGGTCCCGGTCGAAGCGTTCCTGAGCTGCGGCCTGACCGCCGCGATCGCGGCGACCGCCGGGGTCGCGAACCGGTGCGGACTGTTCTACCTGGTGTGGGAGCGCACCGACGCCTACGTCTGGACGGGCCTGCGGATCGGGTTGCTGACCATCGCCACCGTGGTCGCCGCCGGCGCGGGCGTGCTGCTGGTCGCGATCGCGCTCTCGGCGCCGGAGATGGTCACCTCGATGTCGCGGATGGGCGGTGCGGGAGACGCCGTCGGTGCCACGTTGTTCTCCCTGCTGTACCTCCCGAACGCGGTGCTGGCCGGCTGGTCCTTCGCCGCCGGCAGCGGGTTCTCCCTCGGCTCCCAGGTCGTCCAGCCGTTGGAGCACGCGCCGGGGCCGATGCCGGACCTGCCGCTGCTGGCGGTGCTGCCGGACGACGGGCCGTCCGTGTGGTGGTCGGCGGTGCTGCTGCTCCCGCTGCTGGTCGGAATGCTGATGGGGCTGGTCGCCAGGCGCGTTCCCGGTCCGCTCGTCCGTCGCCTGGTGGTGGTGCTGGTCGCGGCCGGGGTGGCGGCGCTGGCGGTGCTGGTGCTGGCGGCGGTCGCCGGTGGCAAGCTCGGCAACGGTCCGATCGGGGTGGTGTCGTTCCACCCGGTCGCTCTCGCGCTGGCGACGTCGTGCTGGCTGGCGATCCCGGCGCTGGTGATGACCTGGCTGGGCGGCGTGGAGGAGGCCGACGACCCGGCGCTGAACGCCTTCGGCACCGACGAGTTCGACGAGGACATCGATCCAGAACCGGCCGAGGACACCGAGCAGGACGAGGACTTCGACTACACCGACCTCGACGACCTGATCGCCGAAATCCCGGCCGCCCGCCCAGAATCCGACGCTGAAGCCGATTCCGCCGCGCACGTCACCGCCGAGGAGTTCGACGCCGAGCAGGACGAGGAGGAGCCCGCACCGCGCGACCGGCGGTGAGCGCTGCGCCACTCGCCCGGGCCCTGCCGGAGCCGACCCCGCAACCAGGTCTTACGCTGCGGGGGAGATCGTGCCGAGGCATGTCAGGAGCGAACGCTGAACCCGAGTACGCCCGACCAGCCGAGCACCGCCGCGCACCCGAACCGGATCACGACCGCCGCTCCGGCGCGGGTGGTCGTGCTCGTCTCCGGTTCCGGCACCCTGCTGCAGGCCCTGCTCGACGCCACCAGCGAACCCGACTACCCGGTCGAGGTGGTCGCGGTGGGCGCCGACCGCGACGGCATCGAGGGGCTGGCCCGCGCCGAGCGCGCCGGCGTCCCCACGTTCGTCCGCAAGGTCGGTGACCACACCTCCCGCGAGGAGTGGGACCGCGCGCTGACCGAGGCCTGCGCCGAGCACGAGCCGGACCTGGTGGTCTCCGCCGGGTTCATGAAGCTCGTCGGCGCCGACTTCCTGGCCCGCTTCGACGGCCGATACCTCAACAGCCACCCGGCGCTGCTTCCCTCGTTCCCCGGCATGCACGGGGTGCGGGATGCGCTGGAGTATGGAGTCCGCGTCACCGGTTGCACCCTGTTCGTGGTGGACGCCGGTGTGGACACCGGGCCGATCCTGGCCCAGGAAGCCGTCGAGGTGCTGCCCGATGACGACGAGGCGAGCCTCCACGAGCGGATCAAGGCCGTCGAGCGGCGGCTGCTGGTCGGCACTCTTCAAAAGCTGGCGTTGCACGGGTGGACCGTGCAGGGACGGAAGGTGAGTATCCCGTGACCGCGAACTCCCAGGAGCGGCGCCCGATTCGTCGCGCGCTGATCGGCGTGTCGGACAAGTCTGGCCTGCTGGAGCTGGCCACCGGGCTGCACGCCGCCGGGGTGGAGATCGTTTCCACCGGTGGCACGGCGCGCGCGATCGCCGATGCCGGCGTGCCGGTCACGCCCGTCGAGGAGCTCACCGGGTTCCCGGAGGCGCTGGACGGCCGGGTCAAGACGCTGCACCCGAGGGTGCACGCCGGTCTGCTCGCCGACCTGCGCCGCGAGCAGCACGCCAAGCAGCTCCGCGACCTCGACATCGCCCCGTTCGACCTGCTGGTGGTCAACCTCTACCCGTTCGTGCAGACGGTGGCCTCGGGCGCCGCGCAGGACGAGGTGATCGAGCAGATCGACATCGGCGGTCCGGCGATGGTGCGCGCGTCGGCGAAGAACCACGCCAACGTGGCGGTCGTCGTCGACCCGAGCCGCTACGAGTGGGTCCTCGAGGAGGTCCGCGAGGGCGGTTTCACCATGACCGACCGGGTCGAGCTGGCCGCCGAGGCGTTCCGGCACACCGCGTCCTACGACGTGGCGGTGGCGTCCTGGATGAGCAGGGTTCCCACCGGTGACGACGCCACGTTCCCGGGCTGGATCGGTGAGACCTGGCAGCGCCGCTCCGCGCTGCGCTACGGCGAGAACCCGCACCAGCCGGCCGCGCTGTACGTGTCGGGCGGGCAGGCCACCGGACTGGCCGCCGCAGCGCAGCTGCACGGCAAGGAGATGTCCTACAACAACTACGTCGACGCCGACGCCGCGTGGCGTTCCGCGCACGACCACGACGAGCCGTGCGTGGCGATCATCAAGCACGCCAACCCGTGCGGCATCGCGGTCGCCGAGGACATCGCCGCCGCGCACCGCAAGGCGAACGAGTGCGACCCGGTGAGCGCCTTCGGCGGTGTGATCGCGACCAACCGCGAGGTGTCGGTGGCGATGGCCGAGCAGGTCGCGGAGATCTTCACCGAGGTCGTGGTGGCCCCCGGCTACGCCGAGGGCGCTGTGGACGTGCTGAACAAGAAGAAGAACATCCGCCTGCTGACCGCTCAGCCGCCGCAGAGCGGCCGGGTCGAGATGCGCGCGATCTCCGGCGGCATGCTGGTGCAGGGTTCGGACGCGATCGACGCCGAGGGCGACGACCCGGCGAACTGGACGCTGGCGACCGGTTCCCCGGTGGACGAGGCGACGCTGGCGGACCTGAAGTTCGCCTGGCGGGCCTGCCGCGCGGTGAAGTCCAACGCGATCCTGCTGGCCGACGGCGGCGGGACCGTGGGCGTGGGCATGGGCCAGGTGAACCGGGTCGACTCGGCGCGCCTGGCGGTGTCCCGCGCCGGTGACCGGGCCAAGGGTTCGGTCGCCGCGTCGGACGCGTTCTTCCCGTTCCCGGACGGTCTGCAGGTCCTGCTGGACGCGGGTGTGCGCGCCGTGGTCCAGCCGGGCGGTTCGGTCCGGGACGGCGAGGTCATCGCCGCGGCCGAGGCCGCGGGCGTCCCGGTCTACCTGACGGGCACGCGCCACTTCGCCCACTGACGACGAGCAGTTCCGACGAGCCCCGGACCCGAGGTCCGGGGCTCGTCGCGTTTCGCATCCCGAAGGCGGATTTCGCGCGAATTTCGAGTCCGCCCGCCCACGTCGTGGCTACGACGGCAACCCACTCACCTGCTGCGACAGGAGGTTCTCGAACGAATGTTCACCCAATCCGGCCACGGTCCTTGACGGGGGGTGGGGGCTGGGGGTTGAATAAAGCTATTCGAACTGAGGTTCGAGATCGGAAACGGCCGGTGTCGGGGTCGGCCGCTCCGATGGAGTTCGGCGCTGTGATCCGGGTGCAGGCGCAGTGCTGACTCCACCGCTGCCTTCCCCGCAGCGGCTGTGTTCGTGGGTGCCCGCGCCGGGGTCGGGCACCCACCGCGGTCACGTATGTGGGGAGGGCGGCGATGTCCGCGACGGTGTCTTCGGCGGCGTTGAGCGCGCCCACGGCTGACGGGGTGTCCGTGGGTGTGCCGCACGTCGAGGCGGGCGGTGTCCCGGGTGCGGGCCGGGTGCTGCCGACGCGGGCGGAACTCGCCGCCGTGCTGCCATGGCCAGGTTTGCGCCGTGGCAGCACGGTGGCGGTGCACGGATCGGTGTCGCTGCTCTTCGCGCTGCTGTCCGAGGCGACGGCCAACGGTTCCTGGGCGACCGTGGTGGGCCTGCCCGGGATCAACCTGGCCGCCGCCGCTGAGGCCGGGGTCTCGCTGGAACGGCTCGCGGTGGTGCCGCGGCCGGGTTCCGACCCGGCGGGTGTGATCGCCGCTCTGCTGGACGGTGTCGACCTGGTCGTGGTCGGCGGAACCGGGCAGGTGCTCGACGCCGATGCCCGCAGGCTTTCCGCGCGGGCGCGCAACCGTGGTTCGGTGCTGCTGCCGTTCGGTCGCTGGCCGGGTGCGGAAGTGCAGCTGCGCTGTTCCGGCGCGCGCTGGCGCGGACTGGGTCATGGCCACGGTCACCTGCGGGAACGCGATGTCACGGTGAGCGCGGAAGGGCGTGGCGCGGCGTCGAAGCCGCGTTCCTGCCGGTTGCTGCTGCCGTCTCGCGACGGCTCGCTCGCCGGTGTCGAAGAGCGCCCCGCCGCACGGGCGCACCTGCGCGCGGTGGCCGGGTGAGCGACGTGCCCGCCCGCAGAATCGTCGTGTGGTGCCCGGACTGGCCGGTGGTGGCCGCTTCGCGCGCCGCCGAACTCGAACCACTCGTCCCCGCAGCGGTTTTCGCCGCGAACCGGGTCGTCGCCTGCTCGGCGACCGCCAGGGAAAGCGGTGTGCGCAGGGGGATGCGCCGCCGCGAAGCGCAGGGCCGCTGCCCCGAACTCGTCGTCTGCGAACACGATCCGGCGCGAGACGTGCGGTTCTTCGAGCCGGTCGTGATCGCCGTCGAGGAGCTGGTGCCCGGCGTCGAGGTCGTCCGCCCGGGGCTGGTCGCCGTTCCCGCCAGAGGACCCGCCCGCTACTTCGGCGGGGAGGAGGTCGCCGCGGAGAAGCTCGTCGACGAGATCGACGCGCAGACCGGTGTCGAGTGCCGGATCGGTGTCGCCGACGGGCTGTTCGCCGCGATCCTCGCCGCTCGTCACGCGCGGCACGTCGAACCCGGTGGTAGCCGGGAGTTCCTCGCACCGCTGCCGATCGAGGAGATCGAGCAGCTCGCCGACCGCCTCGGTCAGAAGCAGGCGGCGGCGCAGCCGGAACTCGTGGACCTGTTGCGCCGGCTGGGGATCGGCACCCTCGGCGAGTTCGCGGCGCTCGGGTCCTCGGACGTGGCGACCCGGTTCGGCCCTGCCGCCCTGCTGGCCCACCGGGCGGCCGGAGGTCAGGAGGAGCGCCCGGTCAAGCGGCGGCGGCCACCGCCCGAGCTGGTCGTCACCGAGGAGCTCGACCCGCCGGTGGACCGGGTGGACCGGGCCGCGTTCGTGGCCAAGGTGCTCGCCGACGAACTGCACGCCAAGCTGGGCGATCTCGGCCTCGCCTGCACTCGGCTGGGCATCTCGGCGCGCACCGGCAACGGCGAGGAGCTGCACCGGGTCTGGCGCTGCGCGGAACCGCTGACTCCGGCGGCCACCGCCGACCGGGTCCGCTGGCAGCTCGACGGCTGGCTCAACGGCCGCAGCCGCAAGGGCAAGCCAACCGCCGGGCTCGACGAGCTGAGCCTGCGCCCCGAAGAGGTGGTCGGCGCTGGAGGTCTGCAGCTGGACCTGCTCAGCGCGGCCACCGGCGAGGCCGCGGCCAGAGCGGGCCGGGCTTTCGCGCGAGTGCAGGGCATGCTCGGTCCGGAGGCCGTGCTGACCGGTGTTCTCGGCGGCGGCCGGGACCCGCGCGACCAGGTGCGATTCGTGCCGTGGGGCGATGAGCGGCGGGCCGCGCTGCCCGTCGAGCCGCCGTGGCCGGGCAGGATCCCGGCTCCGTCGCCGACGGTGGTGCCGGGCGATCCGTGGCCGGCCCGGGTGCTCGACGCTTCGGGCGAGCCGGTGTGGATCACCGGCCGGTTGGGGCTGTCCGCCGCGCCGCAGACGGTCGAGGTCGGTGGCGGCAGGTCTCGCGCGGTGGCGGGCTGGGCCGGGCCGTGGCCGGTGACCGAGCGGTGGTGGGTGGACCTGCTGGCCGGTGGTTCCGGCCAGACCGCGCCGGATTCGCAGGTCCCACCGCGCGCGCTGGTCCGGCTCCAGGTCGTGCTGGTCCCGGAGGCCCTGGACGGGGGATCCGACGAGGTGGCGCTGCTCCTGGTGCACGAGCGCGGGGACTGGTGGGTCCAGGGGGCCTACCGCTGATCTGGCGAACACTCGTTCGAGTGGAAGCCCGGCTGTTCGGTAGCGCTGATCGTTCGAACAGGAGTTCACTAGGCTCATGAGCTGGTTCAACCCTCCCCAGAGCTGGTCGGAGCTGGAGAAGGCCCTCTCCGGCGAGGTGCTGCCGCGCCCCGACGACGGTCCGCCGTCGCGCCCGCGCGCCGGGCATCGCGCGGTCGGAAGAGGCCCGGCACCACCCGGCGACCGGGTGCCCTACGCAGAGCTGCACGCGCACTCCAACTTCAGCTTCCTCGACGGTGCCGCCCACCCCGAGGAGCTGATCGAGGAGGCCGCGCGGCTCGGCCTGGAGGCGATCGCGCTCACCGACCACGACGGGCTCTACGGCGTGGTGCGGTTCGCCGAGGCGGCCAAGGAGCACGACGTGCGCACGGCGTTCGGCGCCGAGCTGAGCCTGGGGCTCACCCAACCGCAGAACGGCATCCCCGACCCCGAGGGCGGGCACCTGCTGGTGCTGGCCCGCGACCTCGACGGTTACGCCTCGCTGTGCCGCGCGATCAGCACCGCTCAGCTGCGCGGCGAGGAGAAGGGACGCCCGGAGTACCGGTTGGAGGAGCTGGCGGCCGAGGCGGCCGGGCACTGGCAGGTGCTCACCGGCTGCCGCAAAGGTGCGGTGCGGTCGGCGCTGGCGACCGGGGGGATGGACGCGGCGGCGGTCGAGCTCGACCGGCTGGTCGGGCTCTTCGGCCGCGAGCACGTCGCCGTCGAGCTCACCGACCACGGGCTGCCCACCGACTCGGTGCGCAACGACGCGCTCGCGGAGCTCGCCGATCGCGCCGGACTGTCCACGGTGGCCTCCACCGGTGCGCACCTGGCGGGGCCGGACCGAGCGCGGCTGGCGAGCGTCGTCGCGGCCGTCCGCGCGCGGCGGAGCCTGGACGACGTGGACGGGTGGCTGCCGGCCTGGGCGGGCAACCACCTGCGCTCCGGTGCCGAGATGGCCGAGCGCTTCGCCCGCTACCCGGGTGCGGTGCAGCGGGCCGCCGAGCTGGGCAAGTCCTTCGCCTTCGACCTGAGCCTGGTGGTCCCGCAGCTGCCGCCGTTCGACGTGCCACCCGGCCACACCGAGGTCAGCCACCTGCGGGAGCTGGCCTACCTCGGCGCGCTCGATCGCTACGGGCCACCGCAGGCGGCACCGGAGGCGTACCGGCAGATCGAGCACGAGCTGGCCGTGATCGAGGAGCTGGAGTTCCCCGGTTACTTCCTGGTGGTGCACGACATCGTCGACTTCTGCCGCCGGCAGGACATCCTCTGCCAGGGCAGGGGATCGGCGGCGAACTCGGCGGTGTGCTTCGCGCTGCGCATCACCAACGCCGACCCGGTGCGCTACCAGCTGCTGTTCGAGCGGTTCCTCGCGCCGGCACGCGACGGGCCGCCGGACATCGACATCGACATCGAGTCCGACCGGCGCGAGGAGGTCATCCAGTACGTCTACGCCAAGTACGGCCGCACGCACGCCGCGCAGGTCGCCAACGTCATCGGCTACCGGCCGAAGTCCGCGGTGCGCGACGTGGCCCGCGCGCTCGGCTACTCGCCCGGTCAGCAGGACGCCTGGAGCAAGGAGATCGAGCACTGGGGCCCGCTTCCCGAGGACTCCGAGATCCCCGGCGCGGTGCGCGAACTCGCCGACGAGCTGATGGGTTTCCCGCGCCACCTGGGGATTCACTCCGGCGGCATGGTGATCTGCCATCAGCCGGTCAGCGAGGTGTGCCCGGTGGAGTGGGCCCGGATGCCCGGCCGGACCGTGCTGCAGTGGGACAAGGACGACTGCGCCACCGTCGGCCTGGTCAAGTTCGACCTGCTCGGCCTGGGCATGCTCTCGGCGCTGCACTACGCCATCGACATGACGCGCGAGCACCACGGCCGCGACGTCGACCTCGGCGAGCTGGACCTGTCCGACCCCGAGGTGTACGAGATGCTGTGCAAGGCCGACGCGATCGGGGTGTTCCAGGTGGAGAGCCGCGCGCAGCTGGCCACGCTGCCCCGGCTGAAACCTCGCGAGTTCTACGACCTGGTGGTCGAGGTCGCGCTGATCAGGCCCGGCCCGATCCAGGGCGGATCGGTGCACCCCTACATCCGGCGCCGCAACGACGAGGAGGACTGGGATTACGACCACCCCCTGATGAAGGGCGCGCTGAAGAAGACCCTGGGGGTCCCGCTGTTCCAGGAGCAGCTGATGCAGCTGGCCGTCGACGTCGCCGGGTTCAGCCCGTCCGAAGCCGACCAGCTGCGCCGGGCCATGGGCGCCAAGCGCTCAGCGGAGCGCATGGAACGCCTGCGGGACAGGCTCTTCGAGGGCATGGCCGCCAACGGCATCGACGAAGACCTGGCCGAGCACATTTACCGCCGCATGCTGGCCTTCGCCAACTACGGGTTCCCGGAGAGCCACGCGCTGAGCTTCGCGCTGCTGGTGTTCGCCAGCGCCTGGTTCAAGCGCTACTACCCGGCGGCGTTCTGCGCGGCACTGCTCAAGGCGCAGCCGATGGGCTTCTACTCGCCGCAGTCGCTGGTCGCCGACGCGCGCAGGCACGGAGTCGTGGTGCGCGGGCCGGACATCAACGCCAGCCGGGTGCACGCCGACCTGGAACCGGACGCGACCAGCACCGGGCGCCAGGCCGTCCGCATCGGCCTGTCGTCGGTGCGCAAGCTCGGTGAGGACCTCGCCGAGAAGCTGACCGCCGAACGCGCCGCGCACGGGTCGTTCGCCGACATGGCCGACGTGGCGCGGCGGGTGCGGCTGAACGCACCGCAGATGGAGGCGCTGGCCACCGGCGGGGCGTTCGACTGCTTCGGCCTGACCCGGCGCGAAGCGCTGTGGAACGCCGCGGCGGCGGCCCGCGAACGACCAGACCGGCTGCCCGGCACCACCGTCTCGTCGGACGCCCCCGCCTTGCCCGGGATGGACGGCGTCGAGAAGGCAGCGGCCGACGTGTGGGCGACAGGGGTGTCGCCGGACAGCTTCCCGCTGCAGTTCGTCCGAGCCCGGCTCGACGAGCTCGGCGCACTGCCGGCCGCGCGTCTGTCCGAAGTGGAGCACGGCACCCGGGTGCTGGTGGGCGGAGCCGTGACGCACCGGCAACGCCCGTCGACCGCGGGCGGCATCACCTTCCTGAACCTGGAGGACGAAACCGGAACGGTCAACGTCGTCTGCTCACCAGGGCTGTGGGCCCGCTACCGGAAGGTCGGACGCACCAGCGCCGCGTTGTTGGTGCGCGGCGTGATCGAACGAACCGAGGAGGTGATCAACCTGCGTGCTGATCGGCTTCAAAAACTGAACATCCGCGTGCCCTCGGAATCGCGCGACTTCCACTGAGCATTACCAGTGACAACTACTCTGTGGTCGTTGTGCTCAGCGGTGCGGGTGGCGGAACCTGACACGCCTTCTGGCTCCGGGGTCCGAGACTTGTGTATGTGTCCAATACACGGCGCTGCGGCTGTCCTCCCCAGAAGACGTGTCAGAACCCGCGGCGGTGCGAGTTGCTTTGGTGGGCACGGAGAAAGCGCCTTCGGCACTTGCCTGACGGGGTGGGTTTTACGCGATTCCGCACCTGCGGATGGCCAGCAGCGCGAAGGTGCGGGCGCACTGCTCCAGGTCGGCGATGCTGACGTGCTCGTCGTCGGCGTGCGCGTAGCGCACGTCGCCCGGGCCGTACTGCAGCGTCGGCATGCCGGTGGCGGCGTACTGGCGCAGGTCCGAGCCGTAGGGCGCGCCCACGACCTCCGGGACGGGACCACCGGCGGCGGTGATCGCCTCGCGGGTCTCGTCGAGCAGCGGGTGCCCTTCGGGGAACCGGCCGCTGGCGAAGATGCCGCCCGGCCAGGTGACCCGGACCGGGTGCTCGGCCAGCCACGGGTCGGCCGCGCAGGCTTCGGCGACGGCGGCGGCGAACTCGGTCTTGGCCTGCTCGACGGACTCGCCCAGCCGCACGCCGTAGCGGCCCTCGGCGACCGCGAGGTCCGGCACGGTGCTGGCCCAGTCGCCGACGCGGGCCGTGCCGACCGACAGCGGGTACGGGATCTCCAGGTGCTCCACCAGCGGGTCGGGATCGACGTTGCGCCGGGTCTCCAGCTCGCGCAGCACCGGCAGCAGCTCGGCGAGCTTGTCGAGGGCGTTGACGCCCCGGTAGCGGGTGGAACCGTGCGTGCTCTGCCCGGGGATCTCCAGCCGGAACGTCAGCGAACCGCCGTTGGCCGCCACGATGGTGTTCTGCGTCGGTTCGGCGATGACGCACGCCTCACCGCGGTGGCCGCGCTGCAGCGTGGCGAACGCGCCGAGACCGCCGTCCTCCTCGGCGACGACCGCGTGCACCGCGACCGGCCGGGCCAGCTCGACGCCAGCGGTGCGCAGCGCCGTCAGGGCGCCGAGGAAGGCGACCACGCCGCCCTTCATGTCGCAGGTGCCGCGACCGGCGGCGATGCCGTCGGAGATGCGCAGCGAGTACGGGTCGCGGTTCGGCCAGCGGTCCAGGTCGCCGGGCGGCACCACGTCGGTGTGCCCGCAGAACACCAGCGCCGGGTCGCCTTCGCCGCTGACGCCGACGCAGCCGTAGGCCTCGTCGCGGTGAGCCTCCTGGCCGGGGAAGTCGGGGTGCTCGGCGAGTTCGCGGACGTCGATGCGCCAGTGGTCGACCCGGTGGCCGAGCGCGGAAAGGCGGTCCGCGCACCACTGCTGGGCGTCGTGCTCGGCGGAGCTGCCTCCGACGCTGGGGATGGCCACCAGTTCGCGGAGGTCGTCGACGATGGCGTCGATGTTCACGGCGTCCAGGGCGCGCTGTTCGGCTTCGGTGCGGGGCTCCACTGCGGTCACGCAGCAGAACCTAACGCGGCGTCCCCGGCCTGCGGGAGACCCGTCGGCAAATCGCCTCGGGCCCGGCGAAGGGACCACGACCGCCGGGCACTGAGTACCATTCCGGCGTGGCCGAAGGCGACAGCACCAAGCGTGAATTCGAGATCGGCAAGGACGGTCTGGGCGGCATCGTCGTCGGCATGGACGGCAGCCCGGCCAGCTTCCACGCCGCGGCGTGGGCGGCGGGTCTCGCCCGGCGGGAACGCGCGCGTCTCGTGCTGGTCTACGTGGAGGCCGTGGGCGGTGTCGCCTACTGGTCGCCGATGGGCGTCGCGGTGGCGAGCGAAGCTGCTGAGTCCCTGGTGGAGGAGCTCAAGCAGGAGGTCGTCTCGCACCTCAAGTGGGTGGACATCGACTGGGACTTCGTGCACCACCGGGGCGACCCGGCGGTGGGCCTGGAGCAGGTCGCCGAGCAGTACCGCGCCGACCTGATCGTCGTCGGTCGTTCGCGCCGGAGAGGCGGCCTGCTCGGCACGGTCCCGGCGACGCTGGTGGTCGAAGCGGTCCGCCCGGTCGTCGTCGTCCCCTGACGCGGACCGCGAACAGCTCCTGGCCGCGAGGTCTCAGGCGGGCCGGTGTGACAGGGTGTTGACGACGGTGCCGCTCGGGTCGCGGTGGAAGAACCTCCGCACGCCCCACGGCTCGTCGGTCAGCGGGTGCACGATCTCGACGCCCCGCTCCACCGCGGCCGCGTGGGCGGCGTCGACGTCGTCGACCTCGACGGAGATGTCCGGGTGCTCCGGAGCGCTGGCGTCCTCGGTGATCAGGGCGAGCTGGCGCAGCCGGTCGTCCGGGGCGCAGAGCGTGACGATCCAGCCCATGTCCATCACCACCTCGAAACCGAGCACCTGCACGTAGTGATCACGGGTGGCGGCGATGTCGGTGGCCCTGATGTTGGGAACAACTCGGTGGATTCGCATGGTGCCTCCGGTGTCGTCGGGCGCTCGTGCCAAGGTGTGGGCCATGACGAGCGCGGTCGGTGAGGACTTCCAGGACGCGATCTTGCCGGATCAGGAGTGGTCCGGCCGGGTCTTCGAGCGATGCGTGTTCACCGACGCCGACCTGACCGGTCTGAAGACCCGCAACTGCGTGTTCACCGACTGCGATTTCACCGGCGCCGACCTCAACACCTCCTCGCACGTCGCCAGCGCGTTCCGGTCCTGCAAGTTCGAGCGCACGGTGTTCGGCAAGAGCAGCTTCGACGGGTGCAGCCTGCTCGGGTCCAGCTTCGTCGACTGCCGGCTGCGGTCGCTGACGGTCCGCGAGACCGACATGACCCTGGTCGCGATGGGCCGTTGCGACCTGCGCGACGTCGATCTGCACGGCGTCCGCTTCCGGGAGGCCAACCTCACCGAGTGCGATCTGCGCGGCTGCGACCTCAGCGAAGCGGACTTCAGCGGCGCCCGAATGCTCGGCGCGCGCCTCAACAACGCCGACCTCCGCGATGCCCGCCTCGACGCCGACGCCCTGGTCCAGGCGAACCTCCGGGGCGCCCGGGTCGACACCGCCCTGGCCCTGTCCTTCGCAGCGGCCCACGGCCTGCACCTGGACTGAACGGCCTGCAGCGCGAGAAGAGGGCCCTCCCCCGAGCTGGGGAAGGGCCCTCTTCTCAACCGGTTTCACTCCATGGGCGGACGTTCGCCCGACGGCATCTCGGCGAGGGTGCCGTCGGCGATGAGGTCGCTGACCGAGGCCGGGAGCACGAACGCGGTGCCGCCACCGGGCTGCTCGAACCACGCGACCGCGGTTCCCCGCAGCGCCTGGATCGGGCGCTGCACCCGGTAGGCCGAGTAGGTCCGGTTGGACCACTGCGGCGGCAGCGAGCGGTGCGTGTACGGCGTGCGCACGGTGTACATCACGTTGCCGTTGGGCTCGCCGAAGCGGTCGAGCTCGGTGCCCGGCTGCAGCATGACGATCCGGCGGTCCCGGTACAGCGTCAGCGGCGGTTCGCCGTTGAGCGGCTGGATCTGCTGACCCTGCGGGGCCTGGCCGTTGGCAGGCTGGCCGTTGGGCGCGGCCTGCGGCTGGCCCTGCGGGGGCTGCTGACCCTGCTGCGGACGCGGCGGTCCGGGCGGCGGGCCCTGTCGCTGCGGACCGGCCATGCCGGGGCCACCGGGACCGGGACGACGCTCGGCGCCACCGACCGGACCCTGCTGCGCGGCGGGGTTGCCGGCCGGGGGAACCGGGGCGTTGCTGTCCCGGCGCGGCTGGCGCTTGGGCAGCGGGTTGGACCCCGGGGCTCCACCGGCCTGCGGCTGCACCGGGTTCCCCGCGGGCGGGGACGGCGGAGCCTGCGGCGGAAGCGGGCGGTCCATCGACGGAGCCGGCTGGAACCGGGTCGGCTCGTCGGCGGGCGGTGCCGGCGGGGCCGGTTCCTGGGACGCCTGCGGAGCCTCCTGGTTGGCGGTGAACAGCGGGTTCCCACCGGTGCTCGGGCCCGACTGCTCCGGCTCGCGCGCGGCGCGCTGGGGCAGTTCCGACGCCTGCGGCGTGCGCTGCGGCAGATCGGCCGACGGCTCCGGGGTGCGCTTGGGCAGCTCGGAGGCCGGTTCCGGGGTCCGCTGCGGGAGGTCGGCGGGCTCCTGACCGCGCTGCGGCAGGTCGGCCGGTTCCGGCGTGCGCTGCGGGAGCTCGCTGGCGGGCTCCGGCGTGCGCTGCGGAAGATCGGCCGGTTCCTGCGGCGTGCGCTGCGGGAGTTCGGGTTCCGGCGCGCCGCGCTGCGGCAGGTCGGCGATCTCGGGAGCGGCCGGTGCCGGAGCGGCCGACGCGGTGGGCTGCTCCATCAGCAGCTTGCCGAGCAGGTACGCGGCGGCGTGGTCGACGCGGGCGAACCGGACGTCCTCGTTGCCGGTGACGACCCAGTCGTCGCCGTCCTGCACCAGGCAGTGGGCGTCTGCGCTGCGGCTGCCCAACCGGTAGGCGTCGCTGTCCACCTGGAAGTCGGACAGCCGGTCGTGCAGCTGCGCCAGCACTTCCTGGGCGTCGGGCGCGTCGTCGTCCTCGTCGAGGACGTGCCGCGAACCGGAGGCCGACGGTGCGTCGTCCTCGACGAGCTCGTCGGCCGGCTCGGGAACCTCGTCGACCTCGGGCTCACCAGAGGTGGAGCCGATCGCGGCGGCGCCGGCGGCGGCAGCTCCCGCTCCGGCGGCCACCCCGGCGCCCAGGCCGAGGGCGTCGTCCCCGGAGTTCGACTCGGGTTCGCCGGCAGCCTCGTCGGGCTGGTCCACCAGTTCGCTGACGGCGGCTTCGCGGGTCTCGTCGTCGACGTCGCCGACGGTGAAACCGCGGCTGCGGACGTGCTCGACCAGCGCCGATTCCGGCGGCATGCCGTACTGGGCGAGGTAGTAGGCCACCGAGCCCGGCCACAGCCAGGTGCCGTCGGTGTGCCAGGTGCCCGGGACGGACTGGGCGCGCTCGGGGTCGAAGTGGTCCTCTTCGTTCTCCCGGGAGGCCAGCACGACCGGGGCGTTCTCCAGGTACTGCCGCAGCGCGCCGACCTCATCGGCGGGCACCGGGCGGCGCTCGGAGACCACCGGGCGACCTTCGTCGTCGACGTCGTCGAAGACGTTGGTGATCCGGAAGCGGCCGGAGCCGACGGTGGCGGAGGAGAACGCGGTCTCGTCCTCGAGCCCCGCGACCGTGTCCGGCACCACGGGGGTGTCCTCGGCCTGCGAGGATGCGGTGCCGTCGACCCGTTCCTGCATCCAGTCCGGGATGTTGTCCTCGGACCGCGGGTAGCGGCGAAGTTCGTCGACGTAGGCCGCGCGGGGCAGCGGGCGCTGCCACTGCGGCTCGGTGTCGAAGTTGATATCGATTCGATAACTGGACGGGCGCTCGACCACGTAGAGCGCGCTCAACCAGGTGCCCACGTCGGGGCGGTACATGCCCTCCCGGAGGCGCTCGAAGATCTCGCGCAGCTCGACCGGCGGCTCCAACGAGCGTGAACTGCCGTCCTGCGCGGTGAGCTCACCCAGCAGGTCGGTGTATTCGCCGGTGGCGCGGTACTCCACCGTGATCTCCTGCCAGTCCTCAGGAGCGCCTTGTAAAAGCAGAACACCGATCTTGCGGGCGATCTGCTCCTGCTCTTCCGGACTGATCGCTGTCGGACGCGACATGGGTGACATCCTCCCCCTCTCGACGAGGCAACCCGACTCCACCCCGTCGAAACGCTACTCGACGCGGGCCCGGCGTTGTGCGCTGTGTGTGACATCCGCGCCGCCGTTGATCGTCTTGTGGCGGTTTTCAAGATCACCCTGGGTGAGACCGATGATCTCGCCCCAGAGCTTGCCTGCTGAAAGTTCGCATGAACATCACACCACCAGGTGTATTGGATCAGCGAGGGGCCCCGAAAACCAGTAGCGGTACGCCCGTGCCGAACGACACAGTTATCACGTGCTGCGTCCCTACCGACTACTGGCCGCTGTCCCACACGCTCCGTCACTGATGGGCTTCGGCCTGCTCGCCCGCCTCTACATCCCGGCTCAGGTGATGGTCCTGACGTTCCTGATCGCCGAGTGGACCGGTTCCTACGCGATCGGCGGCGCGGTCTGCACGGCCATGACCATCGGCCAGGCGATCGCCGGACCGGTGCGCGGCCGGGCGGCCGACCGCACCTCGGTGGCGAAAGTGCTGGTGGTGAGCGGGTTCTTCCAGTCGGCCGGGTTCGCGGCGATGATCGTGACCACGCAGCGGCTGGACGGGGCGCACTGGTGGCTGATGCTGCTGGTCGGGTTCGCCACGGGCCTGGCGTCCCCGCCGCTGGGGCAGGTGGCGCGCTCGATGTGGCCGCGGATCACCGAGGGCGAGGCGCGCGAGGCCGCTTACGCCGTCGAGGCGACGCTGCAGGAGCTGCTCTACGTGGTGGCGCCGATGCTGGCGACGTTCGTGGTGGCGGCGTGGAGCCCGTCGGTGGCGCTGGCGGTGTTGGCGGCCTGGGCGCTGATCGGTCCCGGTCTGTTCGCCTCGGCGTGGTGGCGGGCGGGGATTCGCGGCGGGCTGGGCGGCGGTGCTGCGCCAGGACGTTCGGCCGGTCTGGTGCGGGTGCGGGGTTTCGTGTCGATGATGTGCTTCTTCAGCCTGTCCGTCGGCGCGCTGGTCTCGGTGGACCTGGTGCTCGTCGGCTGGGCCCGCGAGCGGGGTGAGCCCGGTTTGGCGGGAGTCATGGCGATGATGTGGGCGCTGGGGTCGCTGGTGGGCGGTCTGGCGATGGGCGGTTTCCCGCGCTACCGCTTGGGAGTTCGCTCAGGGCTGGCCGCGCTCGGCCTGTGCGCGCTGGTCCCGGCGCTGCCGCCCGTGTCCAGCGGATCGCCGTGGGTGATCGGGGCGATCCTGGCGGTCGGCGGTGCGGCGATCGCGCCGTTGCTGGCGGCCTCCAACGGTCGGCTGGCCGACCTGGCACCACCGGAACGCCGGGGCGAGGCGTTCGGCTGGACGACGACCGCGAGCACGATGGGCATCGCGATGGCCAACCCGCTGGTGGGCTCGATGATGGACCGCGGGGGACCGGCACTGGCCGGGGCGACGTGCGCCGCGCTGGCGGTCGCCGCGTTCGGCGTGGTGCTGGTGCACCTGCGCCGCTCCGGTCCGCTGCGGCCCGCCGGGGAAGTGGTGGGAGAAGTCGCGGAGAAAACTGCGGACCGGCGAGGTCAAGCCGCGACCGATCTGCCACGATGAGCAGCTGTGAGCGCGACGATTCTCGACGGCAAGGCCACCAAGGACGCGATCTTCGAGGAGCTGCGACCCCGCGTCGCCCGGCTCGTCGAGCGAGGGCAGGCCCCGGGCCTGGCAACGGTGCTGGTCGGAGACGACCCGGGTTCGCAGTCCTACGTGCGCGCCAAGCACAACGACTGCGCGAAGGTCGGCATCAAGTCGATCCGCAAGGACCTGCCCGCCGACGTCAGCCAGGCTGACGTGGAGGCGGTGATCGACGAACTCAACGCCGATCCCGAGTGCACCGGATACATCGTGCAGCTGCCGCTGCCCAAGCACCTCGATGCCGGACCGCTCCTGGAGCGCATGGCACCGGCCAAGGACGCCGACGGCCTGCACCCGATCAGCCTCGGCCGGCTGGTGCTGGGCGAGGAGGCTCCGCTGCCGTGCACCCCGCGCGGCATCATCGAGCTGCTGCGCCGTCACGACGTCGAGCTCAACGGTGCGCGCGTGGCGGTCGTCGGTCGCGGCATCACCGTCGGCCGTCCGATCGGCCTGCTGCTGACCCGCCGCAGCGAGAACTCCACGGTGACCCTGTGCCACACCGGCACCAAGGACGTGGCCTCGGAGATCTCTCGCGCGGACGTGGTGGTCGCGGCCGCGGGCGTGCCGCACCTGATCACCGCGGACATGGTCAAGCCGGGCGCGGCCGTGCTCGACGTGGGCGTCACGCGCACAGAGGACGGGCTGGCCGGTGACGTGCACCCGGACGTCGCCGAGGTGGCCGGTTTCCTGTCGCCGAACCCCGGCGGCGTCGGCCCGATGACCCGCGCGATGCTGCTGACCAACGTCGTCGAGGCGGCCGAGCGCAACCTGGGCTGAGCTTCGGCGCGGGGACTGGAGGAACGTGAGCGACTGGATCCCGGACAGGTATCGCCTGTCCGTCCACGTGCCGTTCGGCCTGGTGTGCGGCATCGGGCTGATCGGGTTTCTGCTGGTGGCCCTGCAGCACTGGCGTCGCGGCACGGTCGTGCTCGGTCTGGCTCTGCTGGTGGCGGCGGGACTGCGCGCGATGATCCCGGACGAGCGCGCCGGTCTGCTGGCCATCCGCAGCCGCGTGGTCGACATGCTGCTCTACAGCGGTTTCGGCGTGGTCATCATCTCCATCGCCATGACCATCCGAGGGCTGTTCGGCTGACGAGAACCCCAAGAGGCAGGCGCCCCACCAGGGACGCCTGCCTCTTTCACGTCCACAAGAGACAGTCCGCGAAAGACCACGAGCTCCGAGCAGACGGTTCTCGCTGACAGCGTGGTTCCCCGATTTCAGTGGAAGTCGGGACCCGGGTTTCAGTGGAAGTCGGGACCCGGGTTTCAGTGGAAGTCGGGACCGGGGTTTCAGTGGAAGTCGGGCCCGGGGTTTCAGTGGAAGTCGGGACCGGGGTTTCAGGAAATCGGGACCCGGGTTCCGGGGAGAGGACTCCGATTTCAGTGGAAATCGGGGTTCTGATTTCCACTGAAATCGTTCAGTCCCACCAGAAGGACCAGGTGCGGCGGCCTCGGATCTCCCCTGCGTAGGCCGAGATCGAGCCGGTCTCCTGCAGGATCCGGTCGGGGCAGAAGGTCCAGTGCTCGGCGGCGACCTGGGCGGCGTGCTCGGACGTTTGCGGCGGGGCGGCGACGCTCATGTCCAGGCGGTCCGGGCCGAGCCGCAGGATGCGGGCGCCGAAGCGCTCCTCCCAGCTGCGCACCATCGCCGACAGCCCGGCGGTGCGCGAGACGTGGTTGGCGGCACCGGACCAGCCGAGCACCGTCAGGACGTCGGCACCGCGCTTGACCGGCACCAGGGCCAGCCGGGTGTCGGCGTCGACGAGCTTCGGGAGTTGCTGGTTGGCCAGCACGTCCGGATCGGCCAGCAGGTTGCCGGCCTTGGCGGGGCCCGGGCAGGTGTAGTCGAAGGGCGTCAGGACGTCGAGGTCGTAGGCTGGGCCGAGTTCGTCGTCGGCCTGCACCAGGCCGTCCCAGATCCGCACCATGACGTCGTAGACGCGCCAGCGGTCGATGTGCTCCAGCGGTTCGGGAGCCGTCACTCCGACGGTGCAGCGCTCGCCGAAGGTCTCGTCGCTGTCGCACAGCAGCAGCGGCCACAGCCCGCTGCGCCGGTGCTCGGCGCGCAGCGCGGCGGCCAGTTGGGGCCTCGGGGTGTCCAGGCTGATCCAGCACAGCGGTGTCGGGTAGGCGGCCATCGACATCCGCTCGGTGAGGATCTCGCCAGGTGGCAGCTCGGTGGAAAGCCCTGAACCGATGCCGAAAACCGCAGAAAGATCGGCCGGTGCCCCCGCGTCCCGGTCGTCTTGCAACACTTCACAGCCTCCTCGCGATTCCCGTTGGAACCACCTTAAGGACGTGGGGCGTTTCGTGGGAGCCCGGGATGGTGCAAACCAGCTAACATTTCGGGTTTTCCGCCCGTCGGGTGCCGGGCAGCAGCACGACGCGGCCGGTCTTCTTCCCGGATTGGTGCAGGTCGAGCGCCTGCTGGGCGTCCTGGAGCGGCATTCGTCCGGCCGTTCCGATGACGCGGATCCGTCGGCGACGGCCGGCGGCGCGAGCAGCGTTGCGACCCCGCCGCGTGCACCGGCACCGTTCGTCCTCTTCGGACGTTCGCGGCGTGCTGAGCCTCGAGGTGACCGGTCAGTTCGCAGGGAGGGGGTCGGCCCGGAACCGCGGTTCCGGGCCGAGGTGGATTCGGTCCTCGCCGAACCGCGGGAGTGAGGCCGGCCGCTGGGAGCGACCGGCCGTGCTACTCCCCTCGGCGAGGGGAAGGGGCTTCGACCACGCAGTCGGAACCCGGGAACACCAGGCCGACGTGGCCGTCGGTGTAGCGGACCCTGTACGGCGGTTCACCGTCCGGTCCGAGGACCTCCAGGATCTCCCCGTACTTCTCGGCCTCGTCGACGTGCTTGCTGTGCACGTGAAGCTGATCGCCCACGACTGCTCTCATCGCACATCACCTCCGCTGCTCCAGGCTAAGTGATATGCGACACGGTCCGCATGGTCGTCAGCCGCCCAGGCGGGAACAGGTCGTGGTGACGGCCTGGTACTTGTCCAGCTGAGCGGAGGTCCACTCGGCGCTGGCCTCGATGTCGATCTGACCGTCAGCCACCTGCTGAACCGACTCCTGCACGTCGAGCAGGTTCTGCTTCAGCGTTGCGTCCGCGGTCTTGTCGGCGAGCTGCTGCAGCTCGGTGACCTTGGCCTGCGCGTCGGCTTGAGCCTTCTGCGGGTCGGCGAAATTCGGCACGAAGTTCGCGGCGTTGATCGCCTGCAGGCACGCCTGCGCGGTGTCCAGGCTCTGCTGGGCGCCCTGGAGCTGCTGGTTGGCCTGCTGCAGTCCCTGTTGGGCCTCCTGGATCTCGCCGCACGCGGCGAGGCCGGCCAGCAGTGGCAGCGACACGACCGCCGCTGCGATCCGCATTCGAGCTCGCATCTTCCCTCCGGGGACAAGGAGCGGTGCCCACATGGCACCGCAGGTGCACCTTATCGGTCAGACCAGAGGGATTGTGCCGTTTGTCTTGTTTTACGTGCTAATGGTCTAAACCCTACTCCGGGTGGCTCAGGGGCTCGCCTCGATCCAGGCCATCAACCCCGGTGGCAGGTCCAGTCCGGCCAGCCACGGGGCCACGCCGAGGCGGTAGAGCACCACGCAGGTCAGCGCCGCCGCCGCGAGGGTCAGGCCGGGTCCGATGATGGCGAGTTCGACGGCGCCGCCGGTGCGCATGCGCAGCTTCTTCGGCGGCGCGACCGGGTACCAGGTCTTGCCGCCCAGCGGTACCGGCCACAGCATCGGGCAGCCCTGCTCGGTGATCGCGTCACCGATGAAGTGGGCGACGCAGCCGATCATCACGGCGAGCCCGAACGCGGCGGCGTCGGTCGGCTGGTCGCCCGCCCAGGCCCAGCAGGCCACCGTGAGCAGCAACGATGTGACCGCGATGAGCAGCGCGTCCTGCCGCGAGCTCCAGGTGTGCATCAGCCCGCGCACCGCGAGTCCGGCGAAGAAGAACATCAGCACGCCCAGCGCGCTGCCCTCGCTGGTCTGCACGATCGCGGTGGTGATCAAACCGGCGAGGACGGCGAAGACGACGGTGTGCGTGAAGCCGCGGTGGGTGCCCTCGCGGTCGCTGTCCCTCTTGGTGCGGGTCAGCCGGTACAGGAAGCCGCTGAAGCCGCTGATGCCCGCGGAGAAGCCCTTGGATATGGCGCCGAAGGTGGCCGCGACGGTGGACGACGGGTGATCGATGTCGGGCAGCAGGGCCGCGCCTGCGGAAAGAGTGGCTCCGACCACCCAGGTCTTGGGGGATAATTGCCCTATCGCGTGCGTGTCGGCCAGGGCGGTCACCGCTGCCCATGCGGCCAACCCGCTCATCGCGTGCGTCGGTCCTGTCGCCATGTCTCTCCTGCTCGCCTGCGCCGAACACCTGCTCGACAAGATCACTCGTCCGTGAGTTCGAGAGTAGAAGAAGATCGCGGTGCAGCTCGGCATTGCCCGGGGAGTGGCAGCTGTGAATCTGGCTTCGGATGTGCCGTGACCCTGGTGGCGGCCGACGGGGGCAAGGCACAATCGAAGGCGCTAGCAGTACGCTTGTACCGCTTGCATTCTCGCGAGAGGAGCACCCCGCCACATGAGCAAGATCAAGGTCCAGGGCACGGTCGCCGAACTGGACGGCGACGAGATGACCCGGATCATCTGGTCCTTCATCAAGGACAAGCTGATCCACCCCTACCTGGACATCAACCTCGACTACTACGACCTCGGCATCGAGCACCGGGATGCCACCGACGACCAGGTGACCGTCGACGCGGCGAACGCCATCGCCAAGCACGGCGTAGGCGTCAAGTGCGCGACCATCACGCCTGACGAGGCGCGCGTGGAGGAGTTCGGCCTGAAGAAGATGTGGCGGAGCCCGAACGGGACCGTCCGCAACATCCTCGGTGGCGTCATCTTCCGCGAGCCGATCGTCATCTCCAACATCCCGCGGTACGTGCCGACGTGGACCAAGCCGATCGTCATCGGCCGTCACGCCCACGGCGACCAGTACAAGGCCAGCGACTTCAAGGTCCCGGGCCCGGGCACCGTCACCATCACCTACACCCCCGAAGACGGCTCCGAGCCGATCGAGATGGAGGTGGCCAAGTTCGGTGAAGACGGTGGCGTGGCGATGGCCATGTACAACTACCGCAAGTCGATCGAGGAGTTCGCGCACGCGTCCTTCCGGTACGGCCTGGAGCGCGGCTACCCGGTCTACATGTCGACCAAGAACACGATCCTGAAGGCCTACGACGGCATGTTCAAGGACGTGTTCGAGGAGATCTACGAGGCCGAGTACAAGGCTCAGTTCGAGGCCAAGGGCATCACCTACGAGCACCGGCTGATCGACGACATGGTCGCCACCGCCCTGAAGTGGGAGGGCGGCTACGTCTGGGCCTGCAAGAACTACGACGGTGACGTGCAGTCGGACACCGTCGCGCAGGGCTTCGGCTCGCTGGGTCTGATGACCTCGGTGCTGATGACCGCTGACGGCAAGGTGGAGGCCGAGGCCGCGCACGGCACGGTGACCCGCCACTACCGCCAGCACCAGCAGGGCAAGCCCACCTCGACCAACCCGATCGCGTCGATCTACGCCTGGACCCGCGGCCTGCAGGCCCGCGGCAAGATGGACTCGACGCCGGAGGTCATCGGCTTCGCCAACGCGTTGGAGCAGGTCGTCATCGAGACCGTCGAGAGCGGCAAGATGACCAAGGACCTGGCGCTGCTGGTCGGCAACGACCAGGCGTTCCAGACCACCGAGGAGTTCCTCGCGACGCTGGACGAGAACCTGCAGAAGAAGATGGCCGACCGCTGATCTTCGGCTGACGCGAAGCGCCGCTACCACCCCGGGTGGAGCGGCGTTTTTGCGTTCCCGGGCCACGGCGAGCACCTGCCGGGGATCTGCGTCGAGGGTTGCGCCGGCGCCGAATTCCCACCTTCGCCGCCGGGTGCCGCCGACGTCCCGCGAAGGCCAGGGGTGGGTGCGAACGGCCGAAACCCGCTGGGCTAAACTCTTCACCGCTGGCGGAGAGATCCGCCGAGCGCGATTAGCTCAGTGGGAGAGCGCTACCTTGACACGGTAGAGGTCACTGGTTCAATCCCAGTATCGCGCACCGCTTTTCCGCAGGCCCCCGTTGGCGATCGTTGCCGACGGGGGATTTTTGCGTGCGAGCACGTGGTGACGCCGTGTCTGCGGGTGCCCCGCGGGTCGAGTTGCCAGGTGGTCAGGCGAGTTCTTCGTCTGGGGAGTCGAGTTCTGCTGCTGCTGCGTGGAAGGCGCTGAGGCCGGTGAGCAGTGCGGTGCGGGTGCGTGGGGGCATGGCGTTGAGGACGTGCTTGAGGTCGGCCTGGCGTTCCCGCTGGAACTGGCGGAGGAGGCGGCGGCCGTCCCGGGAGAGCTGGAGCATGACTTCGCGCCGGTCGTCGGAGCCGGCGACGCGGTCGAGGAGGCCGGCGGCCTGGAGCCGGTCGCACACCCGGCTCGTCACCGACGGGATGGAGCCCAGTTCGTCGGCGAGGCTCATGAGGTTGATGGAGCCGTGGCGATCCACGACGACGAGCGCCCGCAGCTGCGACGGGGAGACCTGGGGCTTGATCCGCTCGGCGCTGCGTCCCCAGACGACCATGAGAACCCCGATGCCGGCCTCGAGGTCGTCGAGCGATTCCGCGGACAGGGGATCGGGTTTGCGCACCGGAGGATCCTCCTCGCCGGGTGTATCAAGGGCCGCGCACTGCGATACCGGACGTATTCTGGCACGCCAGGAGCCGAGAACGTCCGCGGTTGAGCGGACCTGGGTGAAGCCGGAGACATGGTGACCGTCGCGACACGTCTGGATTCCATCGATCGCGCGTTGCGGGCCGCGCCGGCTCATGAGCTGCCGGAAACGTTGCTGGAACTGCTGGGAAAGCACTTCGGCGTCGCAGGGCTCGAGATCTACCTGGCAGACCTGCGCCTCGCCGTCCTGGAACCGGTCATCGAGCCGGAAGGCCCGGGGATTCCGCTGGTGGCGACGTTGGAAGGGCGCGTCTTCTGCGACCAGGTGTGCATCCAGCAGCCGCTCGACCACGAGGTCGCCCTGGTTCTGCCGATGACGGTGCGGGGCGACCGGTCGGGCGTCCTGTGGTTGCGGCTGCCGGAAGTTCCGGACGAGGAGGTGCGCGAAGAACTGGCCATCGCAGCCGAACTCGTGGCGCACGCGATCGTGCTCGCCGAAGTGGCGACGGACCGCTATCAGCGCGCACGACGCCCGCAGCGCTTGACGCTCGCCGCCGAGATGCAGTGGCAGCTGCTGCCGGTGCGTTCCGTCGCCTGCGCTTCCTACCGGCTCGCCGGTCAGCTCGAACCCGCCTACGCGGTGCGGGGCGACAACTTCGACTGGGCCCAGGACCTGGACTCGCTCACCGTCGCGGTTACCAACGGCATGGGCGAGAGCACGACGGCGGCCGCGCTGACCACGCTGGCGATCACAGCGCTGCGCAACGCGCGGCGCAGCGGCGCCAACCTCGCCACCCAGGCCGCCCTCGCCGACCAGGCCGTGTGGGCCCACCACGCGGGGACGCAGCACATCTCGACCCTCCTGATGAGGATCGACCTCGCCACGGGCGAAGTCCGCGTCATCGACGCGGGCTCGCCGCGGCTGTGGCTCGTTCGCGAGAACAGCGTGGAGCGCGTCGAATTGGAGGCCCAACTCCCGCTCGGCCTGGTCGACGGCACGGAGTACGAGGAGCAGCACCTCCAGCTGGAACCGGGCGATCGGCTCTTCGTGCTGACCGACGGGATCTACGACGCCGTGCTCGCCGATCGCGACTACAGCACCGCCTCGCTGCGCCGAACGCTGCAGGCCAGCCACCGACTGCCTCCCACCGAGGCCGTGCGATCGCTGCTCAGCGACCTCCGGGCCTTCCTCCAGGACAGCGACCTGGACGACGACGCCGTGGCGGTGTGCATCGACTGGATCGGGCCTCGCGGAGACGAGCTCCCCGCAGCGGACGAGCGGAGCTGGATCCTGCTCTGATCCTCGAATCGATTGCCACGCGGCACTGATCCGTTCCCGCACGACGAGGTGCCGGAGGCCCGGCGTTCTCCGCGAATTTGCTTGCCACGCGGCAAGCAACCGCTAAGATCACGTGGCTCAACTTGATCGGGCTGAGGCCGCAAGGTCGGTCGGCGACGGACGCCACCGACGCGAGGAAGGACGACAGGATGTCCCTCGGGCAGCGGGTTGCCGGAGCTCTCGGCGACGAGGCTCTGCACGACACCACCGGCAAGGCACCGGCGGCGAGCGTCCAGGTGACGTTCCCGCGGCCGGACGCGGTCGTCGCCACCGTCAGCGCACCCGTGGACCGCGACACGGTCGACCAGCTCGAGACCATGCTCTGGCCGCAGCCGACGTCAACGGCGCGGCTGGTGGTCGTGGACCTCACCGATGTGAGCGTGCTCGACGTTCCGGACCTGCAACTGCTCACCCACGCCCACATGCTCGCGCACGCTCGCGGTGGGGCGCTGCACGTCGTCGTCGCGAGCGAGGCAGTCCAGGACGCGCTGCACGCCGCCGGACTCCGCGCCCTGCTGGAGTGCCACGCCACTGTCGAGGACGCCCTCGCCGCGACAACGACGAGCCCCGAAGCCGTCGGCGCGCCGAGGGGCTGACCGGAGGTCAGGGATGCGGGTCCTTGGCGGCCTGCAGGCTGCCCGCGGGTAACCGCTCGGCTCCCCAGCTGCGCTCGATGTAACCGGTGATCCGCGCGATGTCCTCGGCGGGAACGCGCTCCGGCTCCATCCGTTCGAGCGGGTCGAGGTGGAAGATGTAGAGGCGGGAGGCGAACTGGTCGAACGGCAGCGACGCCTCGCCGAAGCGCTCACCGCTCCCCGCCGTGGAGACCACCACGCCGTCGCCCCAGTCCTGCCCGCTGTCGTTGTTCGGGTTGAAGAAGTAGACCCGCATGACGTCCTGCGGATCCCGCGCGACTCGCAGGATCGTGATCGCGTGCCAGCCGACGTAGCGGGCCGCGCTGTCGGTGACGGCGACGCCGGCCGGCTGCGGGTGGATCAGCGGCCGGTCGCCGTTGTAGGTGGGGTGGTAGCTGGCGTGGAACTCGCGCAGGAACGTTTCGAGGTCGATCAGGTTGCCGGTCGAGACGTCGACGTTGATGCGGAACCCGCGGGCCGCCCACCAGCCGTGGAACTCGGGGTTGACCCACCTGTGCGGGTCGCCCGGCCGGTCGGCGCAGTGCCGCCCCATCTCGGCGTAGATCCGGTCCAAGTGGGGGACGACGAGCAGCGAGACCGGGTCGAGGTCCGTCGGCAGCGAGCTGGCCACTCCGGAGGCGAGGTCCTTCGACGAGATCGGCTGGCCCTCGAAGTGCATGATGACCTCGTCGTCGCGGGCTGCCCAGACCACCATCTGCAGCAGGTAGTCCGGGTCGTTGCCGGCCCACATGGACAGCGCGCGGGCCGACTGGCAGGTCGGGTTGTCGCCCTGGCCGACGCCCAGCGGCTGGCCCAGCATCGACAGCACTCCCGCTGTCAACCGGGCCACCGGATCCGGTTCGTCGCCGAACGCCAGGATCAGCCGCTCCCGCGCGGCCGGGGAGAGATCAAGTGCCAGCTGGCGCCAGAGCGCGGGTTCCACGGGCGGCTCGTAGAGGATGCCGCGGTCGAGCAGCAGCGCCAGCCCGTAGACGCACTGCGCGGTCTGCGGGTGCACCGCCTTCTCGACCAGCTCGTGCACCAGGTCGCTGAAGCGCAGCAGGCAGTTCCGGCCGGTGTCCGACAACCCGAGCGCTTCACCGACGAGGTAGTCGCTGTCGGACAGGACGAATCGCAGCAGCTCAGCGTGGTACGGCGACACCAGCCCGGTGTCGTGCATCGCCCGCGCGAACCCGGTGGCCTCGTACTGCAGGCCCCGGGTGTCCAGCGACTCCAGCCGGGAGCGGAAGACGTCGATGCCCGGGTCGTCCCGGCAAGCCTCGGTGGTCCCGAACAAGCTGGTGATGAGCCGGTCGATGCCCTGCCCGGACGACGCGCCCAGGTCGATGTCCGGATCGCCGCGGTAGATCGCGATCCGGGTGATCAGCGACTGCACCTGGTCGACCTGGATCGGGCGCTGGCGCAGGATTCGCCAGATCTCGTCGACCAGGTTGTCCAGCACGCTGTCGTAGCCGATCTCGTCGGCGAGGTGCCGGAACAGGTCCCGGATGAGGTGCGCGATCCGGCCCTGCCGGATCCGCTCCGCCTCGCTGGGCGAGGTGAACAGCAGCTCCAGGTTCATGGCCAGCACCTGGGTGAGGAACTGGCGGGCGTCCTCGGCGGAGATCGTCGGATGTGCGAACTCCTCGCGGGCGACGGCGAGCATCCGCAGCTCGCTGGTCACCTCCATCACGACCGTGTCCACGTCGTCGCTGCGCAGCCCGGGGCCGACCAGCGACGGGATCAGGATCTCCGGGGACGCCCAGTCGGTCCCCCGGAACAGCCCGGCTTCCTCCAGCGCCTGCGCCCTGGCCTGGACCGCTGCGGCGCCGCCCTGCTGTAGCAGCACTCGCCGCAGCGCCTCCAGAACTCGCCGCAGCTTCGCGTGCTTGCTGAAGTCGGGAGCCTCGGCCATGGCCTGGATCGCGCCGTCGAGCGAGGTCACGCGCTTGTCCAGCGTCGTGACCTGGCCCGAGGCATCGGCGGTCGGTTTCAACGGTGTCCCTCGGGTAGTTCTCCTGCGTCGACGGAGCCGTCAGACGTAGAAGTCGAGCACTTCCTGCTCTTTCAGCAGTTCACGCATCCGGTAGGGGTCCTCGCCGAAGAAGTACAGCAGGCCCCAGTGGGTGCCGAACGCCGTCCTCTTGGTGACCGTTTCCTCCAGCGGTGCCGACAGGTCATGCGAATCATAGTAGTCGTCGTCCTCGGTCTGCTCCGGAATCTGCAGCTCGTTGACGACCCGGCGACGGGGGTAGACGCCGAAGCACCCCGCGACCCCGGTCGCGTCGACCACCTCGCGCGGGAAGAACGCGTCGATCTCCTCCTCGGTGGTCTTCGGGTCGAAGGCCAGGACCAGGCCCTGGTAGGCGTTGAACCCGTAGGCCCGCTCGAGCAGCTCGAAGACCTTGAACCCCGGCGGCCGGTAGGCGACCTCGCCGAAGTACATCTCGCCGTCGCTGGTGACGAAGTACTCAGGGTGCACGAAGCCGAACTCGATGTCGAAGGTCTTGATGAGCTTCTCGATCTGCTCCGTGATCTGGGCCCTGTACCGCTCCAGCTCCGGGGTCGCGGGCACGAACACCGAGTAGCCGAGCGTGACGTACTCGGAGATGTTGAGGAACTTGATCTTCCCGTTGTGGATCCACGCTTCGACGGCGAACTCCCAGCCGTCGAGGTGCGACTCCATGAGGACCGGGAACTCGTCGTCGGGGATCTGGTCGATCTCGTCCGGGGTGCGGATGACGCGGTGCCCGAGCGATCCGGCCTTGTCGAAGGCCTTGACGTGGATCGGGTCGTTCGGGTCACCGTCGAGCTTGAGCAGCGTCTGGTTGACGCGCTTGAGGAAGCGGATCACGTCGTCCCGGTCGTGGGCCTCCTCGAAGATCCCGACCCGGATGCCGCCGAGCTGCGCGCGGCGCTTCATCAGCGCCTTGTCGCGCAGCAGCATGGCCTGGCCGAGCAGGCGCGGGTTGTCCAGCAGCACGGAGTTGATCGCTCCGGCCCACTCCACCGTCTCCTCGTACAGCGGGATCGCGACGTCGACACCCATCTCCTGGAGGGTTTCGGCGATCTCCATCGAGCGGTCGTTGAGCCGCTCGAAGTTCCACGGCACGTAGGGGATGTCGTGCTCGACGCAGTACTTCTCGGCCCAGTCCGGGGCGACGACGACGTAGTTCCGGTCGAACCTGTCAAGAGCTTCCACGGCGTTGAGGCTCCAGCCGAGGAGAGCTACATATCCCTTGTCCGAATTCTTGGCGACCGGTTCGAGCTGTGGCATGGGCCGTTCCTCCGTTTCGGCGAATTCCGTTCTCGACGACGCAGTGGGCGCGACCGCACCCGAACCGCTCTTCCGCTCGCGCGTTGACGTGCTCGGTTGCGCCCTGTCCTCGGCCTGGCGTTCTGACCAGCGGCGACGGCGGGCTCACGCGGTAGTGGATCGGTGAGGGCTCGCTGGCGGGGCGGACGTGGTGCGGTGGATCGGGGATCGCATCAGATGCTCAGCTGGATCAGAGATCCAGACTGACATGCGAAAATGCTTCCGCGGCAGGCGTTGGGTCGTGATCTTTGGCAGGCTACCACCAATTCCGCTGGAATTTGCTTGTCACATGGCAATCATTTCGCCCGTGCCCTCTTGACGAAGCCGCTCTGATGCGCCTGCGACCAGCGGAATCACCGGCGACTTCGCCTCCCGTGGAAGTCCGGACTTGTGCGCGGGTCGCGGCCAGTCCCGCCCTGATGCGACCGGATTCGGACCCGGGCGGTGGTATACATGCCGAGTGGCGGAAGGTTCTGCGAGCGAGGCGTACGGGCGGCGAGCGGAGGAGTACATCGCGCTCTTCGGCGACATCGATGCGGCCGCATCACCCGATCGGGAGCTGATCGCCGGGTGGGCTCGCGAACAACCCGAGGGACCGATCCTCGACGTGGGATGCGGGCCGGGGCACTGGACGAACTGGCTGCGCGAGCAGGGCCTGGACGTCGAAGGCGTCGATCCGACACCGGAATTCGTCGCCTCCGCCCGGAAGCGCTTCCCGGACGTCTCGTTCCGGGAAGGCGTCGCCGAGCAGCTCGACGTCGCGGACTCCGGCCTGGCCGGGATCCTCGCGTGGTATTCCCTGATCCACCTGCGGCCCGACCGCGTCCCCGCTGCGCTCGCCGAGTTCGCCCGGGTCGTCGAACCCGGCGGCGGACTCCTCGTCGGCTTCTGCCGCGGGCCGGAGCTCGAACCCTTCGACCACGCGGTGACCACCGCGTACTTCTGGCCGGTCGATCAGCTCAGCCGCATGATCGAAGAAGCCGGTTTCGCAGTCTCGGCCCGCGACACCCGCGATGATCCCGGTGCCCGGCCGCACGGCGCGATCACGGCCTCCCGGGTGGGCTGACCCGAGGCTCACGCCAGTCTCCCGGACCGGGAATCCCGGTGAGCCGCCGCGACATCTCCCACAGGCGCTTCGCCGCTTCCGGGTCGCTGGCCTGCGCGCTGCGGCCGACGAGCGTCGGGTACCCGCGCAGCTCCCGGCGGCCGTCGGGACCGACGTAGCCGGCCCCGGGCAGGTCTTGCGTCGCCGCGTACAGGCTCGGCAGCGCGCCCATGGCGGGACCCTGCGCCAGCAGGGAGCCCGCGATCCGCGTTGCCCCGACCAGCAGGCGGTTCCGGCCGTGGGTTCCGAGGTCGGAGGCGGTGTAGCCCGGGTGCGCGGCCAGCGCGCGGACGGGTGAACCGAGCCGCTCCAGCCGCCGCTGGAGTTCGAGGACGAACAGCAGGTTCGCCAGCTTGGACTGGCCGTACGCCGCGACCGGCTGGTAGGGGCGGCGCTCGAAGTTCGGGTCCTCGAAGTCGATGGTGCCGAATCGGTGCGCCCCGGAGCCGAGCGCGACGACGCGACCGGTGATGTGCGGCATCAGCAGGTTGGTCAGCGCGAAGTGCCCGAGGTGGTTGGTGCCGAACTGCATCTCGAACCCGTCGACCGTGCGCCCGCCCGGGACCATCGCCACACCGGCGTTGTTGACCAGCACGTCGACATCCCCGCTCCAGGACTCGGCGAACTCGCGGACGGAGGCGAGATCGGCCAGGTCGAGCCTGCGCACCTCGTTGCTGCCGCGCACGGCCCGGGCGGCCGCCTCGCCGCGATCCAGGCTGCGGACCGCGAGCACGACGTGCGCTCCGGCGCGGGCGAACCCGCGTGCCGTCGCCATGCCGACGCCGTTGCTCGCGCCGGTGACGATCACGGTCCGCCCGTCGAGCCGGGGCATCTGGTCGTGGGTCCATCGCATGCGTGTCATCGGGCCGATTGTTTCTCCCGCCGCGCCGGCCGGGCGATCGGGCACCGGGGTCGATGGCTGCGATCGGCTCGGCGCGGCACGCCGGGTGGTTGCCTGTCCACAGTGGTCTGACTCGGTCGGTGCTGGTGAATCGCTCAGCTGGGCACCGCCATCACCATGATCGGGTCGGTGGTGGGTTGCGCTGAGCCACCTCTCGGCTCGACCGTCACGGCGAGCTGGCGGGCGTCGGCGGGCATCGCCGTCATCAGCGGTTCTCCCGTGGGAGCCGGAGGCAGCACGCCGGCCGAGCTGGGACCCTCGTCGCCGATGAACCAGAGCTGGTAGGTCCGGTCCGCGGGTGCGGCGGGCATGTCCGAGGTCAGGAACGCGGCGCTGCCCAGCTGCCGGGACACGACGCTGACCGCTCGCGCCTCTCCCGCCGAGCCGTGGACCAGCCGCGCGTCCGGCGATTGCAGCAGCCGGGCGACCTCGGCGTTGTGAGAGCCCGCCTGCTGCGCGAGCCGGTTCGCCTCGGCCAGGTCCTGCTGGCTCTGCCAGGCGACGCCGCCGAACGCGGCGGCCAGGGCGATGCCGGCGGCGGCCGCCGCGACGGCGAGCCGGGTGGCCCAGCTCCCCGCCTGGGGGAACCGGAGGATGCGGCCGGAAGAAGGTTCCGCCGACAGCGGTGGCAGCTGGCGGGTGCGGGCGATCTCCTCCATGACCTCCTGCTTGAGCGCTTCGGGAGGCGGGACGGCGGTGTCCGCGCCGAGACGAGCGGCGGTTTCCCGCAACTCCCGCACCTCCTGGGCGCAGTCCTCGCAACGGGCCAGGTGGCGCTCGAACTCGGCCAGCTCGGTCCCGCTCAGCGCGTCCACGGCGTAAGCGCCGGTCAACACGGCCAGTTCCTTGCTCATCGAGTGGTCACCCCCAGGCAGTCGCGCAGCCGGATGAGGCCGTCGCGCAGGCGTGTTTTGACGGTTGCGAGCGGGGCGTCGAGCAACCCGGCCGCTTCGCGGTAGGTGTAGCCGCGGTAGTAGGTCAGCACCACGGATTCGCGTTGCAGGTCCGTGAGGGTGCCGATGCAGCGGCGCAGCTGGCGCTGCTCGAACCGGGAGAGCACGGCTTCGGCCACTTCGTCGTAGGGCCGTCCGGCTTCCTGACGACCGGCCTTCGTCTCGCGCTCGGCGGCCGCCTGGGCGCTGCGGACCCGGTCCACCGCCCTGCGGTGCGCGATCGTCATGATCCAGGCCATCGCGGTGCCCCGGTCGCTGCGGTACCGGCTGGCCGAGCGCCACACCTCGACGAGGACCTCCTGGGTGACCTCCTCGGACTGGGCGGTGTCGCGGACGACCCGCTGCACGAGCCCGTGCACCGGTGCGGCCACGAGGTCGTACAACCGCGCGAACGCCTGCTCGTCGCCCTTCGCCACGGACACCAGCAGTTCGTGCGGTTCTGAGGAATCCCCTGCTTCCGGTTGCTCAGCCGGTCTGCGAGTGGTCTCCATGTGCACCTTCCTCGTGCCCGGCCTCTGCCGGGTCATTGTTCAGCCCTGAGCGGGTTTGCGATATCCGAGCTGCCAGACGTCGAGGTAGCCGGAGCGGAATCCCGCCTCGCTGTAGGCGAGGTAGAACTCCCACATGCGGCGGAACCGCTCGCTGAAGCCCAGTGCGCGCACCTCGTCCCAGCGCTCCAGGAAGCGCTGCCGCCAGTGCTGCAGCGTCGTCGCGTAGCTCGGGCCGAAGGAGTGCCGCTCGGTGCGCCGCAGGCCGGTGTGCTGGTCGAAGGCCGCTTCCAGCGCCTCGACCGAGGGCAGCTGGCCGCCGGGGAAGATGTACTTGTGGATCCAGGTGTAGGCGCCGTCGGTGGCCAGCATCCGGTCGTGCGGCATGGTGATCGCCTGCAGACCGATCCGGCCGCCGGGTGCCACCAGCCGGTCCAGGGCGCCGACGTAGTCGGGCCAGAACTCCCGGCCGACGGCCTCGATCATCTCCACGCTCACCACGGCGTCGAACCGGCCGGTGATCTCCCGGTAGTCGGCCAGCCGCACCTCCACCCGGTCCGCGAGGCCGTCCTCGGCCAGCGACTTCTGGGCGAGCTGCTGCTGCTCGGCCGACAGGGTCAGGGTGGTCACCCTGGCGCCTCGCCGGGCGGCGCGTGCCGCCAGCGAGCCCCAGCCGGTGCCGATCTCCAGCAGTTCGGTGTCCTGGCCGACCGAGGCCAGGTCCAGGATCCGGTCGATCTTGCGGACCTGCGCGGCGCCGAGGTCGTCGCCGCCCGGAGGGAACAGCGCCGCCGAGTAGGTCATCGTCTCGTCCAGGAACGTCGCGAAGACGTCGTTGGACAGGTCGTAGTGGCGGTGGATGTTCTCCCGCGCACCGGTGACCGTGCCCCGCTCGGTGCTGGGCTGCCGGGCCTCGACCCAGCGCCGCGCGCGTTGCAGCGGTGCGGGCACGAGCGTGGCGATCCGCGCGGCGAACGGGGTGAGCAGCTCCGCCGGATCCGAGCTGGTCCACTCACCGGCCATGTAGGACTCGCCGAAGCCGATCTTGGCGTCGACGCCGAGGCGGTGGAAGAACGCCTTCGGGTCTTCCACGCGCATGAGCGGCGAATCCGGGCCGCCCGCGCCCAGCACGTCGCCGCCCGCGAGCGCCACGCGGACCGGCAACGCGCGCACCGCGTGGCGGAACAGCCGCTCGGCGACCGCGGCGCGGACCGGCGAGTGCGGTGCGGCGTCGAGCAGATCCCACGGTCGAGCGGTCCCCGCGCTTTCCTGCGCGGCGGTGGTCGTGGTGGTCATCGGACTCCTTCCTGGTGGATGTGGGGAGTGCGGCGGGTGCGGGGAACCCGCCGCAGCAGCATCGCGACGCCGTGGCGGCGGATCAGCGCGGAGATCCGCCGCGGCGCCAGCGGGTGGCGCAGGGCCGTCCGCACGAGCTGCGCCGGGGTCGTCGGTCGACGCCGGCCCGTCATCGAGGCGCGGAACGCGGTCCGTCCGTCGTGGACGAGCTCGACGTGCACCCGAAGCCGATCGCCCGGCGGTTCCAGGCGCATCCGGTAGTGGCCCTCGGAGGGCAGGAACGGGGAGACGTAGAACCGCTTGTCGACCTCCCCGACGCCGTCGCCGTCCGGGCGCAGCAGGTAGCAGTGCCGTTCGCCGTAGGTGTTGTGGACCTCGGCGACCACGCACTCCTGCGATCCGTCCGGGCGGTGGCACCAGAAGACCGTGATCGGGTTGAACGCGTGGCCCAGCACGCGCGCGCCCGCGAGCATCAGGACCCGGCCGTTGCGGAGGTCGACGCCTCGCAGCCTCAGCCAGCGGTCCAGGTTCTCGCGGATGCTGCGGTGCGGGTCGCCCAGGTGGTCGCGGGCGTCGAAGCGGATCAGCGAGCGCAGCGGCCTGGGCAGGCGGGGCAGGTCGTCGAGGTCGACCAGCCAGGTGTGCGCCCGGTGCCGGAAGCGGCGCCGCGGCTCGACCTCGCGGGAGTGGCTGATGACGACGTCGTAGAGGCGCACGATCACCACCCCGTCCCCAGGCCCGCGGCCGCCCGCACGCCGGACAGGCATCCGTCCTCGTGGAACCCCCAGCCGTGGTAGGCGCCCGCGAACCGCACCCGGTCGTCGCCGATCGACGGCAGTTCCGCTTGCGCCGCAACCGAATCCGGTGTGTAGATCGGGTGCCGGTAGTGCATCTCGGCGAGCACGCCGCCGGGGTCCACGTCGGCGGAGCCGTTGAGCGTGACCACGTAGTCGGCGGGCTCGGCGAGACCCATCAGGCGGTTCATGTCGTAGCTGATCCGGGCCCCGCCCGAATCGCCGGTGCAGCGGTTCTTGAGGTAGTTCCAGGACGCCCTCGCGCCGCGGCTGGCCGGCAGCACCGACGCGTCGGTGTGCAGCAGCGTCGCGTTCTCCGAGTACTCGAAGGCCCCCAGCGCGCGTCGTTGCGCGGTGGTCGGCTCGGCCAGCAGCCGCAGCGCCTGGTCGGCGTGGGTGGCCACGACCACGCGGTCGAACTCGTGCACCTCGTCGGCGGCGGAGCGGACCTCCACCCGGTCGGCGAGCCTGCGGACCGAGCGCACCGGCGTCGCGGTGCGCACGGCGTGCAGCCGCTCGGCGATCAGCCGCACGTACTCCCGGGAACCGCCGACCACGGTGCGCCATGTCGGGGAGCCACCGATCGACAGCATCCCGTGGTGCCGCAGGAACTCGAAGAGGTAGCGCGCCGGGTACCGCCCGCTGGTGGCCGGTCCCGCGGACCAGACCGCGGAGACCAGCGGGATCGCGAAGTGCTCGGTGAAGTGGCGGGTGTACCCGCCGTCGGCCAGGAACTCGGCGAGCGTGCGCTGATCACCACCGGGCCGGTCGAGCAGCTCACCGGCCTGCCGGTGGAACCGCCGCACCTGCGACAACGTGCGCAGGTACCGGAGGTCGCGGAGGTTCTGCGCGCGCGGGAACAGCCCGCCGAGCCGCTTGGCGCCCGCGTACTCCAGCCCGCAACCCCGGCACCGCACGCTCATCGACATCTCGGTGTCCCTCGTGGACACCCCGAGCTCGCCGAACAACCGGAGCAGCTGCGGGTAGGTGCGCTCGTTGTGCACGATGAAACCGCTGTCGACGGCGACCACGCGCCCGTCGGCGGTGCGCACGTCGTGGGTGTGGGCGTGCCCTCCGAGCCGGTCCTCGCCTTCGAACAGCACCACGTCGTGCGCGCGGGACAGCAGGTGGGCGGCGGTCAGCCCGGACACCCCGGCGCCCACGACGGCGACGCGTTCCCGGCTCATCGCGGGCACCGCGCGGTCGCGCAGTCGGCGGCGAAGGCGGAGACCTGAGCGTTCCACTGCTGGGCCCGGCGCAGCATCGCGTGCCCGGAACCGCTGATCACGTGGCGCGAGAGGGTCGCGCCCGCCCGCCGCGCGCGGCGGGAGTAGGTCAGGGACGTCTCCGGCGGGGTCGTCCGGTCCCGGTCGCCGTGCACGATCCGCACGATCCGGCCGGTGAGCTGCTCGACCGGGTCGTCCGGGGTCGTCCACGGTGCGAGCGCGCACACGCCCACCACGTCCGGTTCGCCGGCGAGCCGCAGCGCGACCCGCCCGCCCATCGAATGCCCCAGCAGCGCGATCCGGGCACCCCGGTGCGCGCGGCGAATCACGTCGAGCGCGCGGTGCGCGTCGCCGACCGCGTCGAGCTCGGGCTCGTTCCAGCCCCGCACCCGGTTGCGCAGCACCCACACCGCGACGTCCGGGCGTTGCCCGGCGCGGGCGAGCGGGAACATCCGCCGATAGGCGAAGTGGGTGCCGCGCACGGGTGCGCGGCTGACGGGCCGCCCGCCGTGCAGCGCCAGCAGGACGGTCCGCGGTGGCGTCTCGGGCGACGTCAGAACGCGGAGGTTCGGTTCGTGCATGCCCCTGATTCGTGGCCCGGTCGCGCGCGGATTGCTCCTGTGATCACGGACACGTTCACCAGTCCGCCACCGCACCCGCACCGAATGGGCGAGAAGGAGGCATCCGACCCGGGAGGCGAGCGTGGCGCTGGTGAGCACGACCCGCAGCGGAGCTGCGGAAATCATGGAGGAGATCGTCGGTGGCACCTTCGGCGTGCCGCTGCCGATCGGGGTGCGCGCCTGGGACGGCAGCCACGCCGGCCCGGCGTCGGGACCGCAGGTGGTGCTGCGCAGGCGGGCGGCGCTCCGGCACTTCCTGTGGAGCCCGGGAGAGCTGGGGCTGGCGCGCGCTTTCGTCTCGGGAGATCTCGACGTCGACGGTGACCTCATCGACGGGCTTCGCCGCTGCTGGGCGGCGGTGCGCGAGCACGAGCTCAGCGGATGGGGAATGGGCGCGCGCGAGTGGCGGGACGTCGCGCTGGCCGCGCTGCGCCTGGGCGCGGTCGGCCCGAGGCCGCGCATCCCGGCGGCGGAGGCGCGGCTGTCCGGCCGGTTGCACACCCGGTGGCGCGACCGCGCGGCGATCGCGCACCACTACGACGTGGGCAACGACTTCTACGCGCTGCTGCTGGACCCGGCGATGGCCTACTCCTGCGGCTACTTCCCGACCGGTGAGGAAGACCTGCCGACCGCGCAGGAGGCCAAGCTGGAGCTGATCTGCCGCAAGCTCGGCCTGCGGCCCGGGATGCGACTGCTGGACGTCGGTTGCGGCTGGGGATCCCTGGTGCTGCACGCCGCCCGGTACCACGGCGTCGAGGCCACCGGGATCACGTTGTCGCGCAGCCAGTTCGAGCACATCGAGCGCCGGGTGACCCAGCTCGGCCTGCAGGGCAGGGTGCGCGTGCGGCTGGAGGACTACCGGGAACTGGCGGGCGTGCCCTACGACGCGGTGGCCAGCGTGGAGATGGGCGAGCACGTCGGCGAGTCCCGGTACGCCGACTACGTCGCCACCCTGCACCGGATGCTGCGCCCGCGCGGCCGGTTGCTGCTGCAGCAGATGTCCCGCGGCGATGCGGCGGCACCGGGCGGTGGCGCGTTCATCTCCTCCTACATCGCCCCGGACATGACGATGGTCCCGGTGGGGCGCACCGTCGAACGGCTCGAAGCGGGCGGTTTCGAGGTGCGCGACGTGGAGGCGATGCGGGAGCACTACGTGGCCACCGTGCGCGAGTGGGCGCGCACGCTCGACGAGCAGCACGAGGGGGCGGAGCGGATGCTCGGTCCCGAGCAGCACCGGGTGTGGCGGCTCTACCTGGCCGGCGGTCTGCTCGCCTTCGAGGAGAACCGGATGGGAGTGGACCAGATCGTCGCCGTGCGCCCTGACGAGCTCGGCACCAGCGGGATGCCGCCGGTGCTGCGGGAGGTCGTGCGATGAGCCCGGCCGTCGCCATCCCGCTGGCGCTGGCCGTCGCGCTGTTCGCGGTGACCGCGACGTTCGCGCTCGCCCGGCTGCGCGGGCGCTACGACACCATCGACACCACGTGGGGAGCGGGTTTCGCGCTCATCGCGGCCGTGTCGTTCGCGACCGGGCGGACCGGTGCGCTGCCCGCGGCGCTCGTGGTCGTGTGGGGGATCCGGCTGGCGGTGCACCTGCACCGGCGCAACGCCGGGCTGCCCGAGGACCCGAGGTACGTGGAGATGGCGGCACGTGCGCGGCGCTTCCCCGCGCTGCGCATGTTCGTGCGCGTCTACCTGGTCCAGGGCGTGGTGATGTGGTTCGTCGCGCTGCCCGTGCTGTTCGCCGGTCCCGGGATCGGGGTCTTCAGCGCGGTCGGCGCCGCGGTGTGGGCCGTGGGGATGTTCTTCGAAGCGGTCGGCGATGAGCAGCTGCGGCGGTTCCGCGCCGATCCCGCCAACGCCGGGCGCGTCCTCGACCGCGGGCTGTGGCGCTACACGCGCCACCCGAACTACTTCGGCGACGCCTGCGTGTGGTGGGGCGTGTACCTGATGGCCTGCCAGCACTGGCCCGGTCCGCTCGTCGTGCTCTCGCCGCTGCTGATGACGTGGCTGCTCGCGCGAGGCACCGGCAAACCCCTGCTGGAACGCCGGTTGCGCGAGCGACGACCCGAGTACGCCGCCTACGTCGAGCGCACCAGCGGTTTCCTGCCCCTTCCGCCGAAGCGGCGGTGAGTTCGGCCAATCCCCTCGGGACGCGGCGACGAATGAAGGGCATGAGATCACCCGCGATCCGCGCGCTGTCCGGGGTTCTGGCCGTCGCCGCCGCGCTCGCCGCCGGTCACCTGCTGGCCGGTCTGGTGGAGCAGAACGCCTCGCCGTTCCTGGCCGTCGGCCACACCGCGATCGACCTGACGCCGGAACCGGTGAAGGCGCTGGCCATCCGGTGGTTCGGCGAATCGGACAAGCTCGTGCTGCTGGCGGGGATGGCGGTCGTCATCGGTCTGCTGGCCGTCGTCGCGGGCCTGGTGTCGCGCCGCGGCCCGGCGCCCGGCGCGGTGCTGATCGCCGCGTTCGGGCTGCTGGGCGTGGTGGCGTCGGCGACCCGGCCGGACGTGGGTGCGCTCGGGCCGCTGCCGTCGCTCGCCGCGGTGGTCGTCGGGGTCGGCGCGTTCGTCGCGCTGCACCGCACCGAGGCCGGTCCTGAGTCGTCGGCGGGACGGCGGAGATTCCTGCTCACCGCAGGCGGTCTCGCGGCCGGATCGGTGATCGGCGGCTTCGGCGGTTCCGCGCTGGCGCAGCGATCGACCGGCCGCGCGCGCGAAGCGCTCGCCCGCCGCATACCGACGCCGGGACCGGTTCCCGGCGGCGCGGACTTCGCCGGTGTCGGCACCCCGGCGTTCCGCACCTCGAACGCCGACTTCTACCGCGTGGACACCGCGCTGGCGGTTCCCCGGGTGGATCCGGATTCGTGGCGGTTGCGGGTGCACGGCATGGTCGGCCGCGAGCTCGAACTGTCCCTGGACGACCTGCTCCGCCGTCCGCAGGAGACCCGGACGATCACCATGACCTGCGTGTCCAACGAGGTCGGTGGTCCGTACACGTCGACCGCCGAGTTCACCGGGGTGCCGTTCCGGGACGTCCTGCGGGAGGCAGGCGTCCGAGCGGGAGCCGAGCAGGTCTTCAGCACCAGCGCCGACGGGTACACCGCGGGAACTCCGGTCGAGGCGCTGATGGACCCGGAACGTCCGGCGCTGCTGGCCTACGGCATGAACGGCGAGCCGCTGCCCGCCGAGCACGGGTTCCCGGTCCGGATGGTGACCTCGGGCCTCTACGGGTACGTGTCGGCGACGAAGTGGCTGGTCGACGTGGAGCTCACCACCTTCGACCGGGAGACGTACTGGGAGCAGCGCGGTTGGGCCGAGCGCGCGCCGATCAAGGTGCAGTCCCGCATCGACCGGCCGAAACCGTTCGAGAAGGTGTCCGCCGGGCGCTTCACCGCAGCGGGCACGGCGTGGGCTCAGCCGCACGGCATCGCGCGGGTCGAAGTGCGGGTGGACGGCGGCCCGTGGCGGGACGCGCAACTGTCCACAGAGGTCTCCGGGCACACCTGGCGGATGTGGCGCGTGGAGCTCGACCTGCCGACCGGCGGGCGCACCGTGGAATGCCGCGCCACCGACCGGAACGGCGCCACCCAGACGCCGCAGCGGATGCCGACCGTCCCGGATGGAGCGACCGGCTGGCACTCGATCTTCTGCACCGCGCGGTGAGGGCGGAATTCCCCGTGATCGCACCAATCTCGCACCGCACCTGCTCCGAATCCCGGATGACCGATGTTCGACAGAGGAGATGATCGTCAATGACCGCACTTCGCCGCTCTGCCTTCGGTGCCGGTGCCGCAGTGCTCACCTTCGCGCTGGCCGCCTGCGGCGGGCAGTCGGACCAGCCCTCGGCCGACCAGGGCCAGGCGCCCCCGCCGCTCGCGCCCGCACCGGCGCCGCCGATGCAGCAGGGCATGACCACGGCCTCGGACGTGTTCGGACCCGGCTGCGCCCAGGTGCCCACCGACCCGGCGAACCCCGGCTCGGTGCAGGGCATGATCGACGACCCGGTCGGCACCGCGGCCTCCAACAACCCGCTGCTGACGAAGTTGACCGCCGCCGTCAAGTCCGCGGGCCTGGTCGACACCCTGAACAAGTCCGACGCCCAGTACACCGTTTTCGCGCCCGCGGACCCGGCGTTCGACGCGATCCCGCCGGAGCAGTTGCAGGCGATGCTGACCGACCCCGCACAGAAGGAGGCGCTCACCAGCACCCTGACCTACCACGTGGTCCCGCAGCGGATGACCGCCGACGACCTGGCGAGGGCCGGTTCCGTCGACACCGTCCAAGGCGGGCAGGTCAAGATCGAGGGCTCCGGTGACCAGCTGAAGGTCAACGGTGCCGGCGTGCTGTGCGGCAACGTCCCCACCGCCAACGCGACGGTCTTCGTCGTGGACCAGGTGCTCATGCCTGCGAAGTGAACCGGCGGAGGTGGGCGAGCCCGGGGAGAGCATCCGGGCTCGCCCACCGCGCGCGAGATTCGGCTGACCGGAGCAGCAGAACGTGAAGCGCACCCGCCATGTTTCGTTCGGGTCAATGTTCTGTTAAGAACAGTGCGATCATCCTGTTTTCTGCAGCTGAGGAGCCTCGCCCGTGAGCCGAGACCCGAACGGACTAGAGCTGACCGCCGAGGTCTTCGGTGCCATCCAGTCCCGCGACGGGCACCAGCCCGAGTTCGGCCAAGCCGTCCACGAGGTCCTGGAGTCGCTGGAACCCGCGCTCGCGCGGCATCCCGAGTACCTGCGGTCCGGTGTGCTGGAGCGGTTGTGCGAACCCGAGCGGCAGATCATCTTCCGGGTTCCGTGGACCGATGACGCGGGCGAGGTCAGGGTCAACCGCGGGTTCCGCGTCGAGTTCAACTCCGCGCTCGGGCCGTACAAGGGCGGACTCCGCTTCCACCCCTCGGTCAACATCGGCGTGATCAAGTTCCTCGGCTTCGAGCAGATCTTCAAGAACGCGCTCACCGGGCTGCCGCTCGGCGGTGGCAAGGGAGGCGCGGACTTCGACCCGAAGGGCAAGTCCGACGCCGAGATCATGCGGTTCTGCCAGTCGTTCATGACCGAGCTGCACCGCCACATCGGCGAGTACACCGACGTGCCCGCGGGCGACATCGGCGTCGGGCGCCGCGAGATCGGCTACCTGTTCGGCCAGTACAAGCGCATCACCAACCGCTACGAGTCGGGCGTGCTCACCGGCAAGGGGCTCAACTGGGGCGGATCGCAGGTGCGCACCGAAGCGACCGGTTACGGCACGGTCTACTTCGTCGAGGAGATGCTGCGCGCCCGCGGTGAGAGCTTCGACGGCCGCCGGGTCGTGGTGTCCGGCGCGGGCAACGTCGCGATCTACGCCGCCCGGAAGGCCGAGGAGCTCGGCGGCACCGTCGTGGCGATGTCCGATTCCGGTGGTTACGTCGTCGACGAGAGCGGCATCGACGTCGAAGCGGTCCGGGAGCTCAAGGAGGTCCGCTCCGGTCGTCTCAAGGAGTACGCCGAGGACCACGAGGGCGCCCGGTTCATCGCGGACGGCTCGATCTGGGACGTGCCCTGCGCGATCGCGCTGCCCTGCGCCACCCAGAACGAGCTCGACGACGAGGCCGCGCTCGCGCTGGTGCGCAACGGCGTCGTCGCGGTCGGCGAGGGCGCGAACATGCCGACCACGCCCGGCGCGCTGAAGGTCTTCGTCGACGCCGGGATCGCCTTCGCGCCCGGCAAGGCCGCCAACGCCGGTGGCGTGGCCACCTCGGGCCTGGAGATGCAGCAGAACGCGTCCCGCGACTCGTGGCACTTCGACTACACCGACGCGCGGCTGTCCGAGATCATGGCCGACATCCACAACGACTGCCTGGCCACCGCCGAAGCCCACGGAGCTCCCGGCAACTACGTCCTGGGCGCCAACATCGCCGGGTTCACCAAGGTCGCCGACACCATGCTCGACCTCGGCGTCATCTGAGAGCCCACCCCCTCCGGGCGTGTCCGCGCGGCGGTGGAGGACCGCATCGCAGAAAATCACGATCAGGACCGTGACGCCGGGGCCCACCCGCGCATCTCACCGTTCGTGATCACCACGCGAGAAGCAGAGCGCCCGGAGGAGGGAGTCGTGCCGCGCAGCGTCTTCCAGCGGCTTCGACACCCGCGCGACCCGCGGCTGCGGGGCCTGTTCAGGCTGGCCTCCCGCACCGCGGAGGCCAGCGGTCGCTACCGGCTGACCGGCCTGGCCGGCGAGGCCGCGTTCTTCACGCTGACCTCGCTCCCGCCGGTCCTGCTGAGCGTCGTCGGCACCCTCGGCTACCTGGCCGGATGGCTCGGCCGCGAGGACACGGTCGCGGCGGTGGAGAACACCCTGGTGGAGGCCGCCGGAACGGTCCTGTCGCCGCAGGCCATCGATCAGCTGCTGCGGCCGATGCTGCTCGAAGTGCTCGGCTCGGGACGCGCCGGGATCATCTCGATCGGTTTCCTGCTCGCGCTGTGGTCCGGATCGACGGCGCTGAACGTCTACATCGACACGATCTCGGTGGTCTACGGCCTCGGCGGGCAGCGCGGTGTGGTGCGGCAGCGGTTGATGTCGGTGCTGGTCTACGTGGTGGGCCTGCTGGTGGCGCTGATCCTGCTGCCGCTGCTGGCGGTCGGACCGTCGGTGATCGCCGGATGGGTCCCGCAGGCGGCGGGGCTGGTGTACGGGCTGTACTGGCCGCTCATCGTGCTCGGCTCGATCGTGTCGCTGAGCACCCTGTACATGGTCTCGGTCCCGATCCGCACGCCCTGGCGCGAGCACGTCCCGGGCGCCGCGGTGGCACTGGTGGTGTGGCTCGCGGGCAGCTTCGGGCTGCGGATCTACCTGGAGGTGAGCCTGCAGAACTCGCCCGTCTACGGTGCGCTGGCAGCCCCGATGGGCGTGCTGCTGTGGCTGTACGTCACGGCGTTCGCGGTGCTGCTGGGCGCTGTGGTCAACGCCGAGCTCGACACCGTCCAGCCGTCCCGGGTGATCGCCACGGCTCGCCGCGCCCTGCGCGATGACGGGTCCGCGTCGTGATCCCGCCACCGGGTGCGATCATCGAACTCACCGCTGGATGTCCGCGGTGAAGTGGACCTCCGGTGGAGTCGCCTCTGCCGATGAGCTGCGGGAGACTTCGGGCGTGACCGAGCGGGTCGACACCGACAGAGACCTGATGGCCGCCGCCCAGCGCGGCGATGGCGTCGCGTTCGACGAACTGGTCCGCCGGCACACCGCGACGATGTACCGGGTCGCGTTCCGCATCCTCGCCGACCGCGCGGAGGCGGAGGACGCGGTCCAGGAGGCGTGGGTGTCGGCCTGGCGGTCGCTGAACCGCTTCCGGGGCGACGCCGCGCCGACCACGTGGCTGTACCGGGTGGTGACCAACGCGGCGCTCGGCCAGGTCCGCAGGCGCCGTGCCGTTCCGATGGACGTCAGCGACGAATCGATGGACCACCTGATCGCCGACGACGGCACGGGAAATCCGGAAGGGCACGCCGTGCGTTCCGAGGAGGCCGATCTGGTGCACCGCGCGATCGCCACCCTCGAACCCTCGCAACGGGTACCCCTGGTGCTGCGCGAGTTCGAAGGGATGTCGTACGAGGAGATCGCCGAGGTGCTAGAGGTGAACACCGCCGCGTTGCGCTCCCGGTTGCACCGCGCCAGGTTGGCCCTGCTCGCGAAGTTGGAGGAGATGCGCCGTGGGTGAATTTCCCTTCGACCCCGAGCAACAGCTGGCCTGCGGGCACACCTACGGCGAGCTGGTCGAACACCTCGCGGGCGACTCGACGGCGGAGTTCGCCGAGCACGTCGCCGGCTGCCCGCACTGCCGCGCCGCGCTGGACCGGTTGGCCCCCAGCTGGGCGCCGGTGCGCCGCGCGGCCCAGGTCTCCGTGGAACCGCCGAACGGCCTGCTCGACCGGGTGCTGACGACCTCCCGCCGGGCCCGCGGCGTCAACACCGGACCGACGATCGAGATCCCCCAGGAAGGCGGGGCGTTGCGGATTTCCCCGCACGCCACGCTGGTGCTGGCGCGGCGCTTGACCGCCGAGCTGCTCGTGGGCTTCCCCGGTGTCCGGTTGCTGGCGTGCACGGGCGATTCGCAGGAGATCCGCGTCGAGCTCCAGGTGACCTACGGCTCGGACGCCCCGGAGCTGGCGAGTCGGCTGCGCGACGAGGTCGAGGACGGGTTGCGCGGCGCGCTCGGTCCGGGTGCCCCCGCCGTGTGGGTCCGCATCGCCGACGTCTCGTTCCCCGGGGAGTGACGATTCCGTTCTGCCGTGACGCGCGTCACTCCGCCGTCACAGATCTCCGCGAGGCCGCATCTGATCTTCCGTCGGCAGCGGTTCGGCCCGGCCCGCGGTGTTCGCGGTCGGGCGGCCGCGAGTGATCGAGCGGAAGGAATCACCATGCCCCAGTCGAGCGGCAACTCCACCCAGCGCACCGAGTCCCAGGACGTCTCGACCTCGGTGACCACCGGCTCCGGCGCGGGATCGGTTCGGCCCACCGAGCAGACCTCGCAGGGCAAGACCACGATCGCGGCCTCGGTGGTGCAGAAGATCGCGGGCATCGCGGCGCGCGAGATCTCCGGGGTGCACGCGATGGGCGGCGGGGTCTCCCGCGCCTTCGGTGCGATCCGGGAGCGCATTCCGGGTGGTAGCGGCACCTCGTCGACCTCGGGCGTGCAGGTCGAGGTCGGGGAGAAGCAGGCGGCCGTCGACCTGGACATCATCGTCGAGTACGGCGCGTCCATCTCGGAGATCGCCCGCGCGGTGCGCCGCAACGTCATCAGCGGTGTCGAGCGGATGACCGGTCTCGAGGTCATCGAGGTGAACATCGCGGTCAACGACATCCACCTGCCTTCCGACGAAGGCCAGGACAACGAGGGCGCTTCCAGCGGCGCCTCCTCCCGGGTGGAGTGACCGTGGCGTCCGCCCACCTCCCGCGCTGCGCGGAGGAATCGGGATGAGCCCCGGCGCAGCTGAGGTGGCCGACCAGGTCGCCGCGGCCGTGCTGGCGCACCCGGCGGTGGCCGGGCTGCACGGCGGGAGTTTCGGCACCACTGCCACGCACCTGCCCGGCCGTCGGGTCGTCGGCGTTCGACTCGGCGACGCGCAGGACGCGGTCGAGGTCGGAGTGGTGCTGCGGCTCGGCGACCCGCTGCCGGACGTCGTGGACCAGCTGCGGCGGCGAGTTGCCGCGGTCGTCGGCGATGTCTCGGTGGACGTGGTGGTCGGCGCCGTCGTGGCGCCAGGCGAGGAACCGGGAGACAGCTGATGGTCCGCGAACCGGATCCGGACGCGCGGCGCCGGTATCGCGCTTTCATCCGGGCCAACCACCCCGACGCGGGTGGTGATCCGGAGGTGTTCGCAGCGGGTCTGGAACGGCTTCGCGACCGCTCGCGGCCGGAGCGGGGACGCGACGGCCGTCCAGACCGCTGCGACGCCCCGGTGCACGTGGTCCCCAACGCGCGGATGGTGACCCGGCTCGCCGGCCGGGTCCGCGCCTGGCGTCGGCGCAGGAAGCGCAGCCGGGTGCGGTGAGAGATCGCCTCGATCGAGGCGACGAGGAGGGTGTGGCGAATGAACGCTGTGCAGACAGGGCTGCTGGCCGGGTTGATCCTCGGAGTTGCCGCTGCGGCAGGAGGTTTCACCGGTTTCCTGATCGCGCTGGTCCTCGGTGCGATCGGTGTGGTGGTCGGCCGGGTCGTCGAGGGGGAACTGGACCTCGGAGAGGTGTTCGGTCGGGGCGGCGACCGGTGAGCGCCCCGGTCGCCGAGGCGCAGGACGCGGGTGAGCGCGGCTCGCTGGAGATCGACCGCGGCGTGCTCCGCAAGATCGTCGAGCACGCCGCGAGCGGGGTCGCGGGCGTCGCGCGCACCCGTCGCGGACCGAGCGCGAAGCTCTCCGGGCCCGCCGAGGAACTGCGCATCCGGCTGGATCTGCCGGTGAGCTACCCGGAACCGGTCCCGGAGACCGCCCGTGCGGTGCGCGAGGCCGTGTCCGAGGAGCTGGAGCGGCTGGCCGATGCCGGGGTGCTGAACGTGGAGGTCACCATCTCCGCCCTGGTGCCCGCCGCCCGACGAAACCGAGTGGAGTGAGTCCCGTGCGCGTCGTCGTCCGATTGCTCACGTCCCTGGCGGGGCTGGTCGTGCTCGCCGGCGGAGTGCTGCTGATCGTGGAGGTCGTCGGGGTCTGGGTTCGCCCGGACTCGGGCGGCGTGCTGGTCCCGTGGTCGGCCGCTCGGCCCGCGCTGAGCGGGCTGACCTGGCGAGACGGTCCGGTGCTGGCTGTCGCTGCCGGGTGCGCGGTGCTCGGTGCGGTGCTGCTGCTGGTCTCGCTGCTCGCGGGACGCCGGGTCATCCGGCTGCTCGACCCGGCGCCGGAGGTGACGGTCACGACCGATCCCCGTTCGCTGGCGAGGGTGGTCGGCCACCGGGTGCGCGTCGAGGACGGTGTGGCTGCCGCGGCGGTGACCGCCCGTCGGAAGCGGGTGCGGGTGAGGGTGACCGGGCGGTTCCGCGCCGTCGGCGATCTGCGGGACCGGGCGGCGACCACCGCGTCCGCCGCGGTCGAGGGGCTGCCGCTGCGGCGCGGCCCGAGGGTGTCGGTGTCGGTCTCTCCGGCGAAGGAGCGGTGATGACGAAGGTGAACGGGGATGTGCGGCCGAGCCGCACGCCGATCGGGCGATCGCTGGGATTCGAGCGTTCGCTGCTGAGCGTGCTCGCGCTCGTGCTGCTGGCTGCGGGCGCCTCGGCGCTGGTCGTCGGTACGGGTCTGCTCGGCCGGTTCCGCGCGGGACGGCCGGTGCTGGACCCGCTGCTGGAGAGCTGGGTCGGTGCGAACCGGGTGCCGTTCCTGGTCGGCGCCGCTGCGCTGGGCGCGGTGCTGGTGGTCATCGGGCTCTGGTGGCTGCTGCGTTCGCTGCGCCCGGAGGGGCGGCCGGACGTGCCGCTGGCCGACGAGGACGGCGGTTCGGCCACCATCACCTCCGGAGCGCTCGCCGCGGCGGTGCGCGCCGACGCCGAGCAGGTCGCGGGAGTCAGCCGCGCCCGGGTGCGTATGGCCGGCACCGAGCAGCGGCCGCATCTGCGACTCGCGCTGTCCTTGCAGGAAGGCGCGGACCTGCGCGGGGTGTGGGCGGAGCTGGACGACAAGGTCCTCGACCGCGCACGCCGAGCGCTGGGGGCAGAACGGCTGCCGGCCGCGATCCACTTCCGGTTGGATCGCGCGGCCGGCCGCCGGGTCAGCTGATCGGTCAGGGCTTGAGGACCTTCGTGGTGCGGCGGAAGGCCCAGAGGACGACCAGGGCGGCCAGCGCGGTCAGCGGGGTGCCCATGGCGATCTTGGCGAAGGCCAGCCAGCCGGTGGAATCGGCGAGGTAGAGCCATTCCTTGACCACGAACCGGCCCGCGAAGACCAGCAGCACCGCCAGCGACGCGAGGTAGTGGGCGCGCAGCGCGGACCGGTTCTGGCGCCAGGCGTTCTCGCCGCCGTGCAGGAGGTTCCAGATGACCCCGGTCAGCGGACGTCCGGCGAGCATCGAGACGAGCACGACGACCGCCCCGGCGAGGCTGGCCCAGATCCCGATGAGGAAGAAGTCCTTGGCCGAGCCGGTCCAGGCCGCGACACCGCCGGCGGCGGCGATGGCCAGCACGCCGCCGAGGGCCGAGGACAGCTTCTCGCCGCGCAGCACGCGGAAACCCGTGAGCGCCAAGGCCACCGCGAGCGCGACCCCGATCGACGGGGTCAGCGGCAGGAACGCGGTGGCGGTCACGAACACCACGACGGGCAGCGTCGTGTACAGCATCCCCATCGGTCCGCCGAGGCCGTCGAGCAGCGTCTGCTGGACGTTGACGGGCTGCTGCTCGCTCTGGGGCGAATCGGCTTCTGTCGCGGTCATTTCACGTCTCCTATGTGGCGGGTGATGAAGCGGTCGGCTGCCTGGAACATGGCGATGACGTTCTCCCGGTTGACGAACATGTGCCCTTCGTCGTCGAAGACCAGGTACTCGACCTCGATGCCGCGCGCGCGGACGGCGTCGACGATCAGGTCCGACTCCTGCTGCACGACGCGGGCGTCGTTGGCGCCCTGGACGACCAGCAGCGGGGCGCGGATCGCGTCGACGCGGGTGATCGGCGAGCGGGCCAGCATGTCGGCCTCCTGCTCCGGATCGGCCGGGTCGCCGACGTAGCGGAACCAGTTGTTGACCAGCCCGGGTTTGACGAAATCGGGTTGGGTGCGCATGAAGTTCGCGAGGTTGGAGATGCCGACGTAGTCGACTACGGCCGCGAAGCGGTCGGGCGTGAAGGCGGCGCCGACGAGCGCCGCGTAACCGCCGTAGGAGCCGCCGAAGATCGCGACCCGGTCGGGGTCGGCGTAGCCCTGCTCGACGGCCCAGTCGACACCGTCGATGAGGTCGTCGTGCATCGCTCCGGCGAACTCGCCGATCGCGGCCTGCGTGTGCGCCTTGCCGAACCCGGTCGAACCCCGGAAGTTCACTTGCAGGACCGCGCAGCCGCGGTTGGCGAACAGCTGCGCCACCGGGTCGAAACCCCACGCGTCGCGTGCCCACGGTCCACCGTGGACCAGCAGCACCAGCGGCAGCTTCGACGGTTCCACGCCGACCGGGATGGTCAGGTACGACGGCAGCTCCAGCCCGTCGCGGGCGGTGATGGTCACCGGCGTCATCGGGGCCAGCGACTCGGGGTCGAGGTGCGGCCACGGCCGGAACAGCAGCCGCCGCTCACCGGTGGAGTGGTCGTAGAACCAGGTGGCGCCCGGGTCGCGGTCGTGGTTGAACGAGGCGATCCAGCGCTGCCCGGCGTCGTCGGAGGTGAGCTCGCCGAGGTCGCCGTCGGAGAGCTCCTGGAGTCGGGCCAGCACCTCGGCGAAGTGCGGGTCGAGCGCCCGGATCTCCTGTCGTTCGCCGAGGTAGCGGACGCCGAGCAGCTCGCCGGCGCGGTCGCGGATCAGCGTCGCGGGAGCGGTGGGGAACACCTGCGGGCGCGGATCGAGGTCGAAGGTCGGGTGGCTGTCGACCTCGGTCGACTCACCGGTGGCGAGGTCAATGCGGACCAGGCGGGTCCGGTCGGTGCCCTCGTTGGTGCCGAACCACATGCCGGTGCCGTCGGGCGTCATCTGCGACATGCCGCCGACCGGGTGGTCGGCGCCCGGCAGCAGCAGCACGCGCCGCAGCGCGCCGTCGTCATCCGAGCGCAGGATCTCGACGTCGCCGTCGGCGGTGAGCGCGGTGGCCAGCAGCTCCCCGCCACCGGCCTGGAACCAGCTCATGCCGAGTCCCGGGCATTCACCGAGCATCGTGAGCTCGCCGGTGGCGATGTCGAGCTCGTGCAGGTCGAACTCGGCCGGGTTGCGCGCGTTCAGCAGGAGCGCGAGCCTGCCGGGACGGCCGATGGACGGTTCGGCCGAGACCACCCGCGCGCCGGGGAACGGCGTGAGGTCCACGGCAGGCGCGCTGGGGGCATCCAGGTCCACCCGGTGCAGGTGCCAGTTCTCGTCGCCGCCGTCGTCTTGCAGGTAGAGCAGCCAGCGCGGATCGTCGGTCCAGTGGAAGCTCTGCACGCTGCGGGTCTCGTCGGCGGTCACGCACCGCGGCTCGGCATCCGCGTCGAGGTCCTGCACCCACACGTTGAGCCGGTTCTTCCAGGGCGCGAGGAACGCGAACCTGGTGCCGTCCGGCGAGATCCGCGCCTTGGCGCGCTGCGGGTCGGCGAAGAGGTCCTCTACCGCGATGTGGTCGGGTCTGGCCATGTCATCCCCCTCGTTCGTGGCTGTGGAACAAGGAGACGGTGTGCCGCTGCGGCATGCTCAAGCCCGCGGCGGAGTGATGCGCCTCACCCTTGACCATGCCGCAGCGGCACGGTTTTGACTACGACGTGCAACGCCCTTGAGACGAGGAGAAACCCGGTGGCCTGGAGCACCCGCGAGATCGCCGAGCTGGCGGGCACGAGCCTGCGCGCCGTGCGGCACTACCACGAGGTGGGGCTGCTCGACGAGCCCGAACGCCGGGCCAACGGCTACAAGCAGTACGGCGTCGCCCACCTGGTCCGGTTGCTGCGCATCAAGCGCCTGGTCGACCTCGGGTTCTCGCTGTCCCAGATCGCCGCCATGGGCGACGCCGACGACCACCCGGAGGAAGCCCTGCGCGCTCTCGACGCGGAACTCGCCGCCACCATCGAACGACTGCAACGAGCCCGCGTGGAGCTCGGTCTCCTCCTGCACCAGGCCACGCCCACCGACCTGCCGCCCGAACTCGGCTCCGCCGCGGCGGAGACCCCGATGACCGAGACGGACCGCTCGTTCCTCGTCGTGATCTCCAGGGTCCTCGGTCCGCAGGGGATGCAGGCCTACGTCGACATGTTGCAGAACGCCTCGGTCGAGGACGCCTCCCCGGAGTTCGACGACCTGCCCGCCGACGCCGACGAACCCACCCGCCAGGCCGTCGCCGAAGGGCTCGCCGAGGTCACCCGAACTCTCTACGAGAAGCACCCCGGCCTGCTCGAACTCGACGCCGACGCCCCCGGCGGCTCCCGGCACGCCTGGATCACCGCGGGCAAAGCCCTCGCCGACCTCTACAACCCGGCCCAGCTCGACGTCCTGCGCCGAGTCCACCACCTCGTCCACGGCACCTGACCCGCGGCAGGTTCCCGCCAGGGCGTTGACCGGGTGGGGGTGGGGGTGTGTCCTCGTGGTCGAGGTGATCAACGATGCGCACTCACCGATCTCGCCGAGCGGCAGGGCTTCTCGGCTTCGTGCTGGCCGCGGCGGTCTCGCTGCCCGCGACGGCGTCGGCTGCGGATCCGTGGAACGGGAACTTCACCGACTTCCCGGACGATTCCTGGTCGCAGCAGTGGGGTGTGGTCGGTGACGGGCAGTTCGGGTTCGACCGGATGTCCGGCCAGGACGGGGCCGTGGACGTGTTCTACGGCCGGGGTTCGTCCGCACCGTCCTGCGAGGACTGCCCCAGCGAAGGCGGCGGCCAGTTCTACAGCGACTTCACCGCCGCCGGGCGCGGCGACCTCGCCGAGGCGCGCAGCCTCCAGCTGACCTACCAGGTGCGGTTCCCGGCGGACTGGGACTTCGGCAAGGGCGGCAAGCTGCCCGGCCTCTACGGCGGGAAGCCCGGCGAGGCCGGGGGCGGGAACCACGGTCAGGCGTGGTCGACCCGGTACATGTGGCGCAACGACAGCGGTTCCGGCGCGCGCAGTGCCGACGGCGAGGTCTACGTCTACGACCCGTCGATGGGTGACGGCTACGGCGAGGACGTCGGCCGCGGAGCCTGGCAGTGGCAGGCCGACGACCAGTGGCACACCGTGCAGCAGACCGTGGACCGCGACAGCGGGCGGATCGTGGTGAGCGTCGACGGCCAGCAGGTGCTCGACGAGCAGGGGATCCAGCAGATCTCCGACATCCCCTTCGCCGGCATCTTCTTCTCCACGTTCTTCGGCGGCCACGCCACCGAGTGGGGCCCGAGCCACGACGTGCGCGCCCAGTTCCGCGATTTCCAGGTCAGCACGCCCTGACGGGTAACGAGCGGGCGGCGGTTGCATAAACTCGCCGACGCGCCCGCGACCGGAGGAGGACATTCCGTTCCCGAGCGCTCCATCGTGAGCGGGACATCGAACGGGAGGCCCGGGTGAAGGCACAGGCGAAGCGACGCGCGCTGTGGGCGGCGGTGACCGCGGGGCTGCTGATCAGCACCGCTCCCGCTCACGCGGCGGATCCGGATACCGCGGTGCAGCGGACGTTCGAGTCGGCCGCGGCTGAGTTCGGGGTTCCCGCACCGCTTCTGATGGCCACGTCCTACCAGCTCACCAGGTGGGAGGACCACCACGGCGAGCAGAGCAGGGCAGGCGGATACGGGCCGATGCACCTCACCGAGGTCGACGTGGCCCAGCTGCGCGAGGAGAACCCGAAGCTGCGCGAGCTCGCCGACCACCCGGCGCTGCACACGCTGCCGGAAGCCGCGGAGCTCGTGGGCGTTCCGGCGGAGACGCTCAAGCGCGACCCGGAGCAGAACGTCCGCGCCGGGGCCGCGCTGCTCGCCGAGCGCGCCAAGCGGCTCGGCGGCGGTGAGCTCCCGAACGACCTCGGCGCCTGGTACCCGGCGATCGCCGACCTCAGCGGCAGCCCGCGGACCAGCGGGGCGCAGGACTTCGCCGACAGCGTCTACGACGTGCTCGACCAAGGGCGTTCCCGCACCACCTCCAGCGGGCAGCACGTCGCGTTCTCCCGGATCCCCGAGGTGGAACCCGACCGCGACCTCTCCGCGACCGCTCTCGCCGAGGACGAAGCGGAATCCGAAGCCGAGTGCCCGGATTCGCTGGACTGCCGCTTCATCCCGGCCGCCTACGCGCCGACCGACCCGGAGAACCCCGCGGCCGGGTACGGGAACTACGACACCGCCGAGCGGCCCGACGACGTGGAGATCGACTCGATCGTCATCCACGACACCGAAGTCGCCTACCAGACGGCGATCTCGCTGTTCCAGGACCCGGCGCACGGTGCCGCCTCGCACTACGTGATCCGGTCGTCCGACGGCGAGGTCACGCAGATGGTGCCGACCAAGGACATGCCGTGGCACGCCGGTAGCTGGGACCGGAACATGCACTCCATCGGCATCGAGCACGAGGGCTGGGCCAACGAGGGCGGCACCTGGTACACCGAGGCGATGTACCGCTCGTCGGCGAAGCTCGTGCGGTACCTGGCGGAGAAGTACGACATCCCGCTGGACCGCGAGCACGTCGTCGGCCACGACGAGGTCAGCGCCGACAAGCCCACCGGCGCCGGGTCCGAGCACTACGACCCGGGTCCGTACTGGGACTGGGCGCACTACATGAACCTCGTCGGGGCACCGCTCGACGGCGAGCGCGGCGAAGGCGAAGCGGTGACCATCCACCCGCGCTTCGCCACCAATCAGCCGCCGGTCACCGAATGCCCGGACGGCGCCTGCCAGGAACTCCCCGCGCAACCGGCGAACTTCCTGCACCTGCGCACCGAACCGCGCGACGACGCACCGCTGCTGAGCAACCCGGCGGTGCACCCCGACGGCGAACCCGGCACCACCCGCATCGAGGACTGGTCGGCCAAGGCCACCACCGGTCAGAGCTACGCCGTCGCCGAGCGGCGGGGTGACTGGCTGGCGATCTGGTTCGACGGGAAGAAGGCGTGGCTGCGCGATCCGGGCGGCGAGAACACCGCTCCCGCCGAGGACGCCGAGCTCGTCGAGGCCCGCCGCGACGGCATCCCGACCTACGGCATGGCGGCCCCGTCACCGCGCGAGTACCCGGAGGGCATCGACCCCACCGTGGTCGACCCGCTGCCGTACACCATCCCGGCCGGGCAGGTGTACGTCGCCGGGGACGACGTGGGAGCGACGGACTACCACGTCGGCTACGACGGTCTCGAAGACCCGGACAACCACGTGGTCATCAGCGGAGCCGAGCAGTACGTGCGGCTCTCCTACAACCACCGCTGGGTGTACGTGAAGCGATCGGACATCAAGCCGGTCGCGTGACGCAGGCGGATTCCGGTGGTCAGCCCGGTTCGGAACCACCCGGTGCGTGCGGGGCCAGCGCGGCGGTGATCCCGAGCAGGGTGAGCCCCGCGGTCGGGAAGAGCACGCTCCAGGGGGCGGTTTCGGCGTAGTCGATGGACTGCGCGAGGTTCGCGCCCCACTCCGGGGAGTCGTGCGGCGCCGCCAGCCCCAGGTAGCCGAGGCCCGCGAGGGCGAGGGCGTTGTGCGGCAACCGGATCAGCGCGTGCCGCAGGACCGGCGTGAACACAGAGGGCAGCAGGTGCCGGGTGATGACGTGCGCCCGGCTCGCGCCGGTGGCGATGGCGGTGCGGACGAAACCCGAGGCGCGCACCTCGGCCGTCAGGGTCCGGGCGTGCACCGCCAGGGGGATCCAGGCGACCGAGCAGACCGCGATGACGGCGCTGAGCATCCCCGGCCCGGCCACGGCCGCGACCACGACGCCCGCCAGCACCGGCGGCACCGCGTTGAGGACGTCGGCGACGCCCGCGCGGGTGCGGGTCATGCCCGAGGCCAGACCGAGGACCAGCGCCACCGCGCTGACCACCAGCGATCCGCCGATGCTGAGCAGCGCGCCGTGGCCGAAGCGGGCGAGCAGGTCGCGGCCCAGCGAGTCGGTGCCGAAGGGGTGCGCGGACGTTGGGGCCTGCAGCCGGTCGGTCAGCGAGATCGCGTTCGGGTCGCGCAGCAGGCCGGCCAGCACGGCGGCCGCCAGCACTCCGGCCGCCACCAGCGCCCAGCGCGCGCTCCCCCTCGAGTCCGATGTGGACTGCGGGATGCCCGTGCTGTGCAGTGCGGGGCCCAGCATCCACCGGTGCGCGAGGACGCCCAGGCCGCCGAGCACCAGGCCCAGCAGGGCCAGCACGATCACGCACCCCTGCACCAGCGGGAGGTCCTGCGCGAGAACCGCGTTCAGCGCGGTCGCGCCGAGACCGGGGATGGCGAAGACCGCCTCGACCACGATCCCCGAACCGAGCAGTCCGACGAACAGCAGGACCAGCTGCGGGAACGCCACCGCCACCGCGCGCCGCACCACGGCCCGCAGCACCGCGCGCCTGCGAAACCCGTTGGCCCGCCACACCCGCACCCACGGCTCGGCCAGCGCGCCGTCGATCGCGCTCGCCAGCACCCGGCCGAGGGCACCGGCGGCCGGAAGTCCCAGCGCCAGCGCCGGGAGCGGCATGTTCGCCGGACCGGACCAGCCCGAGGTCGGAGCCAGCCTCCAGTCCACGGCGAGCAGCACCAGCAGCCCGGTGGCGAGCAGGAACTCGGGCAACGCGGCGAGCACGGCGCCGGTGGCCAGCGCGCCCCTGCCGACACCACCGGAGCCCTGGGCGGCCCGCCACAGGCTCGGCGCCAGCACCAGCAGCGCGCACACCAGCGCCGTCAGCGCGGCGACGAGGGCCAGCGTGATGGAGATGCCCGCGGCCCGGCCGATCGAATCCGACACCGGAACGCCGCTCACCCAGGACCGCCCGAAGTCCCCGCGCACCGCACCCGCCAGCCAGCTCAGCGCTCCGGTCACCGGGTCGTCGGGGATGCCGACGTCGCGCCGGATCGCGGCGAGCACGGCCGGGTCGAGCTCCTGCTCGGCGGAGCGGGCGCGCAGCACGGTCTGCGCCGGGTCGTCGCCGCGCAGCCACGGCAGCGCGCCGACCACGAACGCTGGGACGAGCACGGCGCCGGCGGTGACGAGGAGTCCGCGCAGCACCTTCCTCATGCGCCGTGCGAGGTTTCGACGGTGATCAGCCTCCGGTCGAAGCCGTCCTCGGCGACCCCGCTGACGCCGGGAGCGACGCCGATGCGGCTGCGCTCGTGCGCGATCGGGACGATCGCGTCGGTGCCGAGCACCTGCTCGGCGATGCGCACCGCGGCGCGTTCGCGCTCCTCCGGGGGTGCGGGCTGGGCGGCCTCGACGGCGGCGTCGATTGCCGGGTCGCACAGCCGCGACAGGTTGTACCCGCCGTCGCAGGTCCAGTCGCTGCGCAGGTAGCCGATGGGGTCACCGGTGTCCACCGAGTAGTTGCGGGCGCCGATCACCACGTCGTAGGCGCCGGAGAGCAGGTCGGACTCCATCGTGGAGAACTCCTGCACGACCACGTCGGTCACCTCGAAACCGGCGTTGCGCAGGTCCTCGGCGACCACCGAGGCGATCTCGGGCAGTTCCGGGCGCTCGTCGTAGGTGGCGATGCGGATGCGGCCGCGCGGCTGGGCCGCGGGAGCCGGAGGTAGCGGGGCGGCGGTCGCCCACGGGCTCGCCGGGCCGAACAGACCCCGCGCCGGGTCGGCTTGACCCGCGTAGACGCCCTCGGCGATGCGGGCGGGGTCGATGGCCTGCCGCGCCGCCGCGCGCATCGCCGGGTCGGCGAACACCGCGGAGCGGGTGTTGAGGTGCGCGCCGACCAGCCGGGGCAGCGGCACGTCGAGGACCTCGTTGCCCTCGACGGCGGGCAGCTGCGAGACGGGCACGGTGTCGACCACGTCGACCTCGCCCGCGCGCAGCGCGTTGGCCCGGCTCGCGCCGTCGGCGATGAACCGCGCGTCCACACCGGACGCCTTCGGCGCACCGCCCCAGTAGCGCGGATTGGCGTTGAGCGTCGCGCCTGCCGCGCCCTGCACCGAGTCGAGCACGTAGGGGCCGGTTCCGGCGCGCACCGGGTTCGGCGCAGCCGGGTCCGCGTAGGCCGCGGGGGCGAGGACCGCCAGCTGCGGGGCGGTGAGCCGCTGCGGCAGGATCGGGTCCGGTCGCGCGGTGGTGATCTCCAGCGTCCGCTCACCCGCGGCCTTCGCCGTGAGCTGCACGCCTTTGAGCGCGCGGGGCGGGGTCGTGGCGGTGACGACGCGGTTCAGGGATGCGGCGGCGTGCTCGGCGGTCAGCGGTGTGCCGTCGTGGAAGGTGACGCCCGCGCGCAGGTTCAGCCGCAGAGTGAGCGGGTCGGTCTGCTCCCAGCTCTCGGCCAGCGCGGGCCGCGCGGTGCCGTCGCGGTCGAGGACGGTGAGCGTTTCGGCGGCTCCGAGCTTGGTGAGCAGCAGCGCGTCGTCGCTGTGGGGCGAGAGGTTCGCGACCGGCTGGAACGACATGGCCACGCCCAGCCGGTCGTCCGCACCACCGCCGGGAGCGGCGGCGAAGCAACCGGAGAGCACGAGCGCACCGGCTAACAGCGCGGCGACGCGGGTGAGTCCCTGGGGCGAGGGCATGGGGGACGAACCTCCTCGGGTGCGGAAGCACCCAGATTAATGAGAACGACTTTCATTCCTGTACCGCCTGGCGAGGATCAGCAGCGTGAGACCACCCACAGCGGGCAGCAGCGCCAGCACGGACCACGGCACCGGCGCCCAGGGGCCCGGAGCCTCCGCCAGATCGAGCAGTCCACCCGCGACACCGCTTCCCACGAGCACCGCGAAACCGCCCGCCGAGGACAGGAACCCGTAGTACGAGCCGAGATTGCGCCCACCCGCCAACCGGGGAACCAGGTCCTGGGCCACGGGAACCGCCAGCATCTGACCGAAGGTCAGCAGCACCACGAACAGCACCGCCGGAAGCAGTGACAACCCGCCGGGCAGCGTCCACGGCGAGAGCACCGCCACGACGGCGAAGGCGAGGCTGAGCAGGCCGAACCCCAGCGGCAGCGCGCGATGCGCGCCGAAGTGGTTGCCCGCCCACGCCGCCAGCGGCAGCTGGCCGACGACGACCACGACCGCGGCGAGCGCGAACATCCAGCCCAGCGCCCAGTCCGCTCCCACCCGGCCCAGCTCCACCGGCAGCGCCAGGTAGAGCTGGTTGTAGCTGAGCAGGTAGGCGCTGTACCCGGCGGCGAAGATCAGGAACGTGCGGTTGCGCGAGATGTCGGCCCACCCGGCCAGCAGCGGCCGCCGCTCGGAGTGCGGTCCGCGCGGCAGCCATCGCGCGTGCGCGGCCAGGATGACCGCGAAGACCGCGGCCGCGACCGAGCAGGTCAGTCCGAAGTCGACGCTGAGCAGGACCGCTCCGAGCAGCGGTCCGGTCACCGCACCGACCTCCCCGCACACCGCGAACAGGCCGAACAGCTCGGTGCGGGAGATCACGCCCCGCTCCTCCAGCTCCGCGCCCTGCACGGCCAGCGCCGATTCCACCGCGGGGGAGAACAGCGCGGCGGCGAGCCCGATCAGCACGGTTCCGACCAGCACGGTCGCGAAATCACCTGCCGCGGCCAGCACCAGGAACCCGGCGATGCGCACCGAACATCCCGCGAGCACCGCGGGACGGACGCCGAAGCGGTCGGCCAGCGCGCCGCCGAGTGCGAACATGCCCTGCTGGCTGAAGGTGCGCACGCCGAGCACGATGCCGATCGCCCAGCCGGCCATCGCCAGGTCCTCGGCCAGGTGCGTGGCCAGGAACGGCACCACCAGGTAGAAGCCGATGTTGAAGGCCAGCTGCGTGAGCAGCAGCAGGCGGGCGAGCCCGGGCAGGACGGCCCACCGCGCCAGCAGCGACCACCGGCCGCGCCGGGTGTCAGCGGCGGTCACGCGCGCGAGGTCGGCAGGGCGATCTCGAAGTGGACGATCGCTTCGCCTTCGCCGCGCGCGTCGTGGACCTCCTTGGCGAGGCTCCGCCAGAAGGGCTCCGCGCCGTCGATCTCGGGGTTGGTGTGCAGGTAGGCGGTGTCGTAGCCGGACTCCGCGGCGAACTCGCAGCACTTCTCGACCAGCGCGCGAGCCAGCCCGCGCCTGCGGTGCGACGCGCGGACGTAGGTGCGCACCAGCTGCGCGGTGGCGCCGCGCGCGTAGTGCTCGGCGAGCCACAGCGGGTTCGGCGGGCTCTTCGGGCCACCGGCCCGCAGTCCTGCGGTGGCCACGACCTCACCACCGAAGTCGGCGACGAGCAGCGTCTGTCCTGGAGTGCGCAGGTAGGTGCGTTCGAGGTCGATCACGTCGGCGTGCCACGCGGGGACGTAGCCGGAACACATCTCCCGGTAGAAGGTGTCGAGCATCAGCGCGCGAGCGCCCTCGACGTCCTCCGGGCTGGCCTGCCGCAACGCGTAGTCGCCGATCCGCTGCACCTCGTCCACGTTCCCCCCTCGGTCACGACCAACGTCTCCGAGGTTAATCACTCTTCGATTGCTGTAGCAATGAAGTGGCAATAAAAGGGAGTGCGGGGTCAGGCCCGGCGCTGGGCCGCCTGGTCGAGGAGTTCGCCCACGGTGCGGCTGCCCGCGGCGGTGTCGCCGTTGAACCGGCGCAGGATCTCGATCCGCGCCTCGGCCGCCTGACCCTGCGCGACCTGCAGCAACAGCAGGTCCTTGTCGGCCGACGGCAGATCGGTCACCCAGGCGCCGAGCGCGCTGGGGTCGAGCCGCTCCTGCAGCGGCGTGCTGTTCTCGGCGGCCACCGCCAGCAGGTCGTCGTCCAGCCGCAGGAACTCCGCGAGCGCGGTCTGCGCGGCGGTGAGCTGCGCGAGTCCCGGCGGCACGACCGGTTCGAGCTCGTCCTCGGCGCTGGTGTCGAAGGCGAACTCGTCGCGCTCCCACGTGCCGTAGCCCGCCAGCCACGCGAGGTACAGCGGACGCAGGTCCCCGGAGGCGATCTCGTCGCGGATGCCGGCCAGCCGCGCCAGCAGTCCGTCGTGGCCGGTGGGGGTGGAGGGCTCCTCGTCCTCGCTGACGAAGTCCAGCACCACGTGGTCGTCGGAGCTCCAGACGTCAACGCGCTCGGCGACCTCGAACTCCTCGGCGATCGCGTCGTCGAGGTCCCCGCGCGGGACGCGGATCATCAGCCGGTGCGTGCCCCAGCTCGTCACGTGCAGGTGGGCGTCGTAGTAGGACTCGATCAGCACGTCGGGGTCGCCGCGGAAGTCGTCCTGCTCGTAGGTGGCGGCGAAGGCCGTGTCGCTGATGACCGCCCGGCTGGACAGCTCCCGCACCTCGGCCTGCTCGTCGTCGCTCAACGGCCGCTCGACCGCGAGGAACTCGTAGTGCTGGTACTCGGTCACCGAAAATCCTCGCAGCTCTTGGGGAACACCGGGCCGTCAGGCTACTCACCGGTGGTGTCGGTCCGGGGAACACCTCGAATCATCCGGGCTTCGCTCGTTGTGATTACTGGCCGCGAACATCACCCGGGGCGCTGGTATCTATCGATTTCGGGCGAACCGGACTGGCTCGCCTTCCCCGAAACACCTTCATTCTTGGAGGAACAACCATGAGACGCGCTCGCTGGATGCTGGGTGCACTCGGCGCGATGGCGGTCCTGTCGGTCGTGCCCGCGCCGACGGCCTCGGCCGATTCCGTGCTCGTCACCAAGATCACCACGGTCGCCGACAAGTCCCGCTGGGTGGTCAACGGACCCGACTCGGTGATCCGCACCGTGCAACCCCACTCGGCCGCGCAACCGCGCTCGGCCGATCAGTGGGTCATCGCCAAGCGCCCCGACGGCGCGATGACCATCCAGAGCCAGGAGAACCGACAGTGCGTGACCGCCGAGGCGCGCACTGGTGGTGAGCTGCGCACCGCCGCCTGCGATCCGGCCAACGCAGCCCAGGTCTGGACGATCAACCGCCGCAACGACGGCACCGTCGTCATCAGCCCGAAGTCCACGCCGCGACTGGTCGTGGCGATCCAGCAACCCCCGGCCAAGAACGGCGCACTGCAGCTCATCGAACGAGAACAGGTCACCAGCAATTCCACCAAACCCGTTCACAACGCCACGGACACCCAATCGTTCAAGCTCGACATCTGAGCGGACGGAGAAGGTGGCTGCCCCACCGGAATTCCGGCCGGGCAGCCGTTTTCTCCTGCGCGGGGAGAACCGTCAGGAAAGCAGCGGTGGCTTCGTCTGAACCGAGTTGGCGCTTGTTCGCGGTAATGCTGCCGGTAGCGACCACGCACGAGTGAGCACGCCCGCCCGAAACCCAAAAGATCGGGCTCCCGCGCGCTGGGGGACTCGTGCGCGGGAACCCGATCCATTTGGGGGCGTCCGCTCCGGTGCGCGGCATGGGGGGTGGCCGAACACCGGGGTTTCGGACGGGGGTTTCAACAGCAGGGTCAGGCCCGGGGTGGGACGCGCCCACCACGAATCAGGCCCGGCTGCGAACCTGGTTCAGGCCGTGACGGCGAGCCACTTGGAGCGGCCGGCGTGCGTGGGGATCCAGCAGCCGCTGCCTTCCGCGCCGGTTTCCAGCAGCGGTTCCGGCATGTGCAGCAGCTCGTTGATGACGTCCAGGGCGGGTCCGTTGGTTCGCCACAGCACTCGGCTCGGGAACAGGACGTCGGGCTCGTCCGCGGGGATGCGCGCCGCGTCGGCGTCGTTCTCGCCGAAGAGCTGCAGGATGTCGAAAACCCCGTGGTGCACGCGGATTCCGACCACGGCGACCAGGCTTCCGCTGGAATCACGGGGATGCGTGAACTGGAAGTCGCGGGCGACCAGGGCTTGCAGGCCGTTGGTTATGTCGTTCATGGCGCCACCGTTGTTCGTCGTAGGGGCTCAGACCATGTGGTGACCAGTTCAGACGATCAGATCGTCGAACTCGCCGTCCTTTGCTCCGTTGAGGAACGCTGCGATCTCGTCCCTGCTGTAGACCAGTGCCGGGCCCTCCGGGTAGCGCGAGTTTCTGACAGCAACCCCACCGTCGACCAACGGTGCCAGCTCCACGCAGTTACCCACCGCTCCGCTGTGCCGGCTCTTGCGCCAGTCAGCGTTGGGAAGCTGCTTCGCGGGCATGCCGTTCTGGATGTTCGTCATCCGAACCCCACCCTTCCCCGACTCTCATCTTGCACGGATCATCTGCACGTGCAGTTGATCGTGCAGTCGAAGGTATCAGGTGCAGATGCACGATTGAATGCACGTGCAGGGCGCTGAGAGCGTGATCACACCGTCGGGTGTAAGGCTGTGACGGCACTCGGTGCCGCTCCCGCGGCGAACAGTCGTCCTTGATCGCCCGAACGGGCGAAAAGCTGTGAAATTCCCGGTCGGGCTCAGAATTCCCGGAGCCGGTCCTGCATCAGCTTGCGGGACCCTTCCGGGGTCAGCGCGTCGACCGCGAGCCGGTGGCTGGCCTTGCTGTAGGTCTCGACTTCCTCGGGTTTGTCCAGGTACAACGCGCCGCAGAGGTGTTCGAGGTAGACGATGTCCGGGATCTCCGGTTCGGCGAACCGCAAGATCGTGTAGGCGCCTTCGGCGGCCGAGCGCCCGAGTGAGAAGGGCAGCACCTGCAAGGTGACCGTGGGCAGCTTCGTGGAGTCCAGGAGCGATTCGATCTGCTCCCGCATGACGCTCTTGCCGCCGATGGGGCGGTGCAGCACCGCCTCGTCGATCACTGCCCACACGCGCGGCGACTTGGGCTGGGCGAACATCCGCTGCCGCTGCATGCGCAGCCGGACCCGGCGGTCGACCTCTTCGTCCTCGGCCTCGGGGCGTCCCTGGGTGGCGACGGCTCGCGCGTAGCGCTCGGTCTGCAGCAGGCCCGGGACGAACTGGAGCTCGTAGGTCTGGATCCGGGAGGCGGACTCCTCCAGGCCGACGAAGTCCTGGAACCACGGCGCGATCAGGTCGTTGTAGCGGTTCCACCAGCCCGGCTCGTTGGACCGGCGCACCAGGTCCAAAAAGGACTCGCGCTCGGACTGGTCGGCCACTCCGTACAGGCTCAGCAGGTCGGCGACGTCGCGTTCCTTGAAGCCCACGCGCCCGAGCTCCAGGCGGCTGATCTTCGATCCCGAACCGCGGATGGCGTACCCGGCGTCCTCGCGGGAAATCTGCTTGGACTCGCGCAACCTGCGCAGCTGGCTGCCCAACACGAGACGGCGGGCCGTGGGGCCGCTTCCCGTGGCGCTGTCCGGGGCCACGCGAGACCTCCTGCAGGGGGTTTTAGGGCGTTCTACGTCCCACTGTCGACACGAAGTGGTTGAACGTTACGGGAGGCGATAGTAGTGGAATACCGCCGCAGGTCTAGTGGCTTCCCCGGTTCGGACGATCTTGCGCAGGTCAACGGGGTGAAATCAGCGGATAGCGGAGCGTTGAAATCCGCTCGAAATCCGTCGGCGGGGTCGAACAGCGGTGGAAATCACCCGTGCGGGGCGGTCCATCTGCTGAAAAGCACTCGATAGGCTCGTCGTTGTGCTGACTTTGTCAACGGTGAATGTAAATGGTTTGCGCGCCGCCGCGAAGAAGGGATTCGTCGAGTGGCTCGCTGATACCGGTGCGGACGTGATCTGCATGCAGGAGACCCGCGCCGAGCCCGACCAGCTCACCGCGGAGGTGCGCGAACCCGCCGGCTGGTACACGGCGCTCGCCCCGAGCTCGGCCAAGGGCCGCGCGGGAGTGGCGATCTACAGCCGCACCGAACCGGAGGCCGTCCGCATCGGCTTCGGCTCGGCCGAGTTCGACGACAGCGGTCGCTACCTGGAGATCGACCTCCCGGGCGTCACGATCGCCAGCCTCTACCTGCCCAGCGGTGAGGTCGGCACCCCGCGCCAGGACGAGAAGGAGCGCTTCATGAAGGAGTTCGGCGAACACCTCGCCGGACTCCGCGAGCGCGCCGCCTCCGCCGGTCGCGAGGTCGTGGTTTGCGGCGACTGGAACATCGCCCACCGCGAGGTCGACCTGAAGAACTGGAAGGCCAACCAGAAGTCCGCGGGTTTCCTCCCGGAGGAGCGGGCGTGGCTGACCGAGGTCTTCGAGTCCGGCTACACCGACGTCGTCCGCGACCTCCACCCCGAAGGCCCCGGCCCCTACTCGTGGTGGTCCTACCGAGGCAAAGCCTTCGACAACGACTCGGGGTGGAGGATCGACTACGTCGTCAGCTCCCCCGGCCTGGCGAGTCGTTGCACGAAGGCCTACGTCGAGAAGGCCCCGAGCTACGACAAGCGCTGGTCGGACCACGCTCCCGTGACAGCGGTGTTCGACTTCTGAGCGCTGCTCGCAACACCAGTTGGACCATGCGGGTCTCGAACCGCTGGCGCCTCGCCTGGTCCAGCCGACCACGTGCCTGCGCGGGGTTGACTTCGAGTTTGGTCGAGGTTGAACACTCGTGGCATGTTGAATTCCGATGAAGGTCCGATCCTCTTCCGGAACACGATGCGGATCACCGATGGGCATCTCGACGAGTTCAAGGCCGCGGTGCGCAAGGCGGTGGAGTTCGTCGAGGAGCGTGGTCCGCAGCTGATGGTGGACGTGTTCATCGACGAGGAGCGGATGCTGGCCTACAGCTACCAGCTCTACCGCGACTCCGATGCGATCCGGGAGCACTGGCGGCTCTCCGACCCCTACATCCGCGGCGTGATGGAGCACTGCGAGGTGGAGCGCTTCGACGTCCACGGAAATCCGGACCAAGCGGTTCGCGACGGTCTTCGCCCGATGGCCGAATCCGGGACGCCGCTCACCATCACCGAACGCACGACCGGTTTCGCTCGCTTCGCATGAGGGCGTTCGACCGGAGGGCGCGAATTCGCGATGAATTCGCGCCCGCTCGAATTCACAGGTACGGCGTCGTGATCATTTCCAGGCCGTGGCCGGCCGGGTCTTTGAAGTAGACGCCGCGACCTCCGTGGTTGTGGTTGATCCGACCCGGTTCGGCGCCGTGCGGATCGGCCCAGTGGTCGATGTCGCGCTCCTGGATCCGCGCGTAGGCGCGGTCGAAGAGGCCGTCGTCGACCAGGAAGGCGTAGTGCTGCATCTGGATCTCCACCGGCGGTTCGGCGAATTGCAGCAGCACGCCTCCGTCGAGCTGGACGTTGGTGAACACGCCCCACGACGGGGCTTCCGGAACCTCGAAGAGCTCCCGGTAGAACCGCGCGGATTCCTCGCGGTCTTTCGCGGCGATGATGGTGTGGTTGAACGTGACGCTCACAGATCTCTCCTCAGTGGACGGTCAAGTCGTCGTGGAGGAGCGCGGGCTGAAGCGGTGTCGGCGCGCTCGTCCGCCGTCATGAGAGACGGGTGGGAGAAGATCACCCCCTCCCGAACGAGAGGGGGATGGGCGCGCGGCCCGCGGAGAGGTCAGCTCTCCACCGGGTAGCCAATCCGTGCGTGGCGCATCGCCGTCCCGGTGATCACGAGCAAAAAGCTAGCCGGAACGAGGTCTGGATCGCAACGATTCTGCTCGGCTTGCCGGAAGGGATCTGCTGGATCGAAGTAGGTTGCGGACCTCTGTGAGGGGTGTGGTGAGGTGACGTGGACTCCGTGATCAGGCACAATGAGCCGGGGAGGTGTCGACCATGCACGAGTTCGTCGAGGCGAAGCGCGATGAGATCGAAGCGCTTTGCCGGATGCTCTCAGTGCGTCGCCTCGACCTCTTCGGTTCGGCGGTGGGAACGGCGTTCGACGTCGACAGCAGTGATGTCGACGTTCTGGTCGACTTCGCGGTTGGTCCTGGGTTTGACTACTTCAGCACTTACTTCGATCTGAAAGAGGGGTTGGAAAGAATCCTCGGGCGTCCGGTCGATCTCGTCAGCGCTACGAGCATTCGAAACCCCTACTTCAAACAGCAGGTCCTGGACACCAGGGAACTCCTCTATGCAGCGTGACGTTCGTACGTACCTCTGGGAGGCGCTCCAGGCGGCAGAACTGGTCGGCGAGTTCACCAAGGGTGAAGACTTCGCGTCGTACCAGGCGCAAGCCATGGTTCGGTAGGCTGTCGAGCGGCAGTTCGAGATCATCGGTGAAGCTCTGAACCAGTTGTCGAAAGCCGATCGAGAACTCGCCGAGAAGATCCCTGACCTACCTCGAATCGTGGCTTTCCGGAACATTCTCATCCACGGGTACGCCACCGTCGATGACGCCTTGGTGTGGCAAGTGCTCACTGACAGGCTGCCTCCTCTTTCCGACGTGTTGAGGAAGTTGTTGGAAGCCTGACGGCACGCGGTCGAGTTTCGTTCAGCAGCGGCGATAGGCGAGGTGCACGACGCCGCTGTTGAAGGGTTTCGCGTCGGCCAGTTCGAATTGCGATGGGGAGAACTCGCCGTCGAACATCGGGATTCCCGCGCCCGCCACGACCGGGTGCAGCTTGACGATCAGCTCGTCGATCTCGGGCCGCAACGCCGCCGCGAGCTTCCCGCCGCCGCACAGCCAGATGCCCGCACCCTGCTCGCGCTTGAGCTCGCGCACCTTCTCCAGCGGATCGGTGGAGACGAATTCCACCGTCGGGTCCGGGGTTTCGGTGATGCTGCGCGAGAACACGATGCTGCGCAGGTGTCGGTAGGCGTTGGTGATGCCCTCCCGCATTCCGATCTCCCAGCTGCCGCGCCCCTGCAACACCGTGTCGAAGTGCTTGTTGGGGACGTCGTCGAGACCGAACATCGGTCGGACGTGCGAGGGCAGCAGTTCCGGGAATTCGGCGCGCAGGAAATCGCCGTGGTCGCCCTCGTGCAGGAAGAAGTCGGGGTTGTCGTTGTCCGGGCCGGTGATGCGGCCATCGATCGTCGACGCGATCATGTAGGTCATTCTTCGCATTTCGGCCCCCTCGTGGTCCTCGGTGACTGTAGCGGCGCGGCGATGAGTTCGGCGGCTCTTTTCCGTCTACCTCTCCGAGAAGCCTTTCGAGGAGGTCTGCGTTGATCGATCTGACACCCGCCTGCCGCCGGCTGGTCGAGCTGCTGGGCGCCGTGACCGACGACCAGCTGGACCTGCCGACCCCGTGCTCCGAGTACGCGGTCCGCGGCCTCATCGCGCACGTCGACGAGGCGGCGCAGGGTTTCACCGCGCTGGCCTCGGCGAGACCGGGCCCCGGCGACGCCCGCTCGCACGTGCTGGAGCTGGCCGACGCGTGGTCCGCTCCGGCCGCCTGGCGAGGCGAGACCGAAGTGCGCGGGGTCCCGTTGCGCAACGAGGTCTGGGGCCGCATCGCGCTCACCGAGGTGGTCGTCCACGGCTGGGACCTGGCGCAGGCCACCGGAGCGCGGTTTCACCTGCCCGAGGACACCTTGCGGGTCTGCTGGGCGCACGTGCGGGTGTTCGTCCCCAGCGCACCGCTGCCGGAGCTGTGGGGACCCCCGGTCGACGTCGCCGACGACGCGCCGCTGCTGGACCGGATCGTCGCCATGACCGGACGTGCTCCCGGACTCAGCGAGCGATGTGCTCGTTGAGCGGAACGCTGGGATCGCCGAGCGCGTGGCGGTCGATGGTGGTGCCGGAGGTGATGAGGGTTTTGATCGGCTCGGTGACGTCCCAGATGTTGACGTTCATGCCCGCGAGCACCCGGCCCTCGGAGAGCCAGAAGGCGATGAACTCGCGGGTCGCGACATCACCCCGGAACAGAACCTCGTCGTAGTCGCCCGGTTCGACGTGCCCGAGGTACTCCATGCCCAGGTCGTACTGGTCGGTGAAGAAGTACGGCAGCTCGGAGTAGCTGGTGTCGCCGCCGAGCATCGACGATGCGGCGACGGCGGGCTGGTTGAGGGCGTTGTTCCAGTGCTCGACGCGGATCTGCCTGCCCAGCAGCGGGTGGAACGCGTTGGCGACGTCGCCCGCGGCGACGATGTTCGGGTCACCGGTCCGCAGCGTGGCGTCGACGAGGACGCCGTTGGAGACCCGCAGCTTCGCCTCGGCGGCCAGTTCCACGTCCGGGTCGACGCCGACCGCGATCAGCACCGCTTGGGCGTCGATCTCCAGCCCGTCTGTCAGCCGCACCCCGGTGACCTTCCCCGACGGCGCGAGGATCTCGTCGACCGCGGTGGTGAAGCGGAAGGACACGCCGCGCTCGCGGTGCATGGCGGCGAAGACCTCCGCGACCTCGCGGCCGAGGACTCGCAGCAGCGGCAGTTCGGCGGTCTCGACCACCGTCACGCCGACACCGGCCTGGCGGGCGGCAGCGGCGACCTCCAGCCCGATCCAGCCCGCGCCGACCACCACCAGGTCCTCGATGTTGGCCAGGGCCTCCTTGATGCGGTCGGAGTCGCCCACCCTGCGCAGGTGAAGCACGCCTTCGGCGTCGTGGCCGGGCACGGGGATCGAGCGGGGACGGGCTCCGGTGGCCAGCATCAGCTTGTCGAACTCCAGCCTGGTCCCGTCGGCGAGCTCGACCTGGCGCAGCGAGCGGTCGATGCGCCGCGCGGAGGTGTTCAGGCGCAGGTCGACGCGGTTGTCGGCGTACCAGGTCTCGGGGTGCACGTAAGCGGTGTCGAACTCGGCGCTGCCCATCAGGTACTCCTTGGACAGCGGCGGCCGCTCGTAGGGCCGGTGCGCTTCATCGCCCAGCAGCGTGATCCGCCCGTCGAACCCCTGGTCGCGCAGCGCCTCGGCGCCCTTGGCCCCGGCCATGCCGGCGCCGACGATCACGAAACTCTCCGAATCTCCCACCCCCGAAGCGTCCTGCCGCCAGGAGAACCGGGCAACCGGAGCCGACGAGGTCGATCCCGTCGACGACCTGGTCGAAGAGCCAGCCCTTGAGTCGCCTCGTCGAGTGAACGATCCGATTTCAGTGGAAATCCGAATCCGGATTTCCACTGAAATCGGGTCATCCGAGGTGCGGCGGGGTGGGGTCCCGCCCTGCCGGGGACGTGGCCGACCGACAGGGCGGGTCCGGGGACTACTTCGTGACCGCGTCGAGGGCGTCGATCAGGCCCGCGCCGTAGAAGCCGGCTCCGGTGGAGCCGCCGGTGCAGACCGCGTCGACGACGCCGTCGCCGTCCCCGTCGTAGTCCTTCGGGCACGGCAGCGCGTCGGACTGGTTGTTCAACGCGCCGATGACCTGCTGCGCGGTCCACTCCGGGTGGGTGCTGCGCAGCAGAGCGGCGACACCCGCGGCGTGCGGGCCCGCCATGGAGGTGCCCTGCATCCAGCCCCAGCCACCGCCGGGGACGCTGGAGAGGATGCGGCCGTTGGCCGACGGGGTCTGCGGGATCTGCCGCGCGTCACCCCCGGGTGCGGTCACCGAGATCGAGCCGAGGCCGTAGTTGGAGTAGTACGACTTCACGGCGTTGACGCCCACGGCCGACACCGACACGACGCCCGGCAGCTCGCCCGGGAGGATGTGGCAGTCCGGCCCGGTGTGGCGGTCCTGGGTCGGGCCGCCGTTGTTCGGGCTGTTGGTGTCGTGGATCGGCTGCGACAGGTCCCAGTTGCTGTTGCCCGCGGAGACGACGTTGACCACGTCGTGGCCCTCGGCGTAGGCGACCGCGCGGCGGACCGCCTCGGCGGCGGCCCTCTGGTCCGGGTCGCTGTCGCACCACAGGTACCAGGGGTCGACGAAGTAGGAGTTGTTGGTGACGTCGAAGCCGTGCTCGGCGGCCCAGATGAACCCGCAGATCGCGTACTCGGGGTAGATGAACCCGCCGTCGTCGATCACGCGGACCGAGGCGAGCGTGACGTTCGGGGCCACTCCGGCGACGCCGACGCCGTTGCGCGCGGCGGCGATGGTGCCCGAGACGTGCGTGCCGTGGTCCTGCGTCGGGTCCTGCGGCTGCCACGCCTCCTGGCTCTGGTCCGGCACGCCTTCGTTGACGCAGCTCACCGACCGGGAGACGTCGAGGTTCGGCGCCAGGTCGGGGTGCGTGGGGTCGATGCCGTAGTCCAGCACGCCGACGGTGGTGTCCTTGCTGCCCTGCGAGATCGCGTTGGCCTGGTCGGCCTTGATCTGCGGCAGGTCCCACTGGTCGGCTTCCAGCGGCTCCTCGCCGTCGGCGGCGAAGGTGCCGATGCCGTTCGCGGTGCCTTCCAGGGTTTCCAGCCGGGTCGACTGCGCGGGCGGCAGCTGCTCGGCGAGGTTGCGGCTCGCTCCGGCCTGCTCGACGCCCGGCTGCTGCCGGACGGACGCGGCGAAGGCCGGATCCGGCGAGGACGCGACGACCACGCCGATCTGCGGCCAGCTCTGCACGACCGCACCGCCGACGGCGCGCACCGATTCCTCGGTCTGCGCGAGTCCGTCACCGACGGGGCCGACGACCACGAAGTGCGCGGGAACCGCCGGGGCGGCGGGCGCTTCTGGCGCGGAGCCGAGCAGCCCGGCGGGTAACAGCAGGGTCAGCGCGAGAGCCGAGCCTGCGATCCGCAGCGAACGGCCTCTCCTACTTCTGCGTGACAACTTGTCCCTCCTTGGAGACGAAGAATGGTTCACCCAGTGATATTCGTCCGGATTTTGCGCCTGATTCGGGGATAGGCGTCAGGGCTCAACGGAGTAATTCGGTAGCCGAAAGTGAGGGACTGCGCACGCAGATGACGGCTGGGCAACGACTTCGAGCCGACTTAGAGTCGTCAGGTGTCGGTTGCAGATTTGAACATCACCCCGCCGGAACAGACCCCGAGCTCATCGGCGATGCGACGTGCGCTGCGCCGCGCCACCGACGGCGTCTCGCTCGACGCCACCGAAGCCGCGGTTCTGCTGCACGCGCGCGGCGATGACCTGGACAAACTCCTGACGGCGGCCGGTAAGGCGCGCGATGCGCACCTGGTCGCCGAGGGGCACCCGGGCGTCGTCACCTACAGCCGCAACGTGTTCATCCCGCTGACCAGGTTGTGCCGGGACCGTTGCCACTACTGCACTTTCGCCACGGTTCCGCACAAGGTGGAATCGGCGTTCCTGGAACGCGACGAGGTCCTGGAGATCGCCCGCCAGGGCGCCGCCGCGGGCTGCAAGGAAGCCCTGTTCACGTTGGGGGACCGCCCGGAGGAGCGCTGGTCGGCCGCCCGCGAGTGGCTGGAAGCGCGGGGCTACTCCTCCACGGTGGACTACGTCCGCTCCTGCGCGATCGCGGTGCTGGAGGAGACCGGCCTGTTGCCGCACCTGAACCCGGGAGTGCTGTCCTGGTCGGAGCTGACCAGGCTCAAGCCGGTCGCGGCCAGCATGGGCATGATGCTGGAGACGACCTCGGAGCGGCTCTGGAGCGAGAAGGGCGGCCCGCACTTCGGCAGCCCGGACAAGGAACCGGCCGTCCGCAAGCGGGTCCTCACCGACGCCGGGCGCGTCGCGGTGCCCTTCACCAGCGGAATTCTGATCGGCATCGGCGAAACCCGCACCGAGCGGGCCGAATCGCTGCTGGAGCTGCGGCAGAGCGCCCGTCAGTACGGGCACATCCAGGAGATCATCGTTCAGAACTTCCGGGCCAAGCCGGACACCGCGATGCGCGGCATGCCGGACGCCGACCTGGAAGAACTGGCCGCCACCATCGCCGTCGCCCGGCTGCTGATGCCCTCGGGCGTGAGCGTGCAGGCGCCGCCGAACCTGGTGGGCGAGGAGCACCTGCTGATGCTGCGCGCCGGTATCGACGACTGGGGCGGCGTGTCGCCGGTGACCCCGGATCACGTCAACCCGGAACGCCCGTGGCCGCATGTCGACGAGCTCACCGCGCTCACCGGCAAGGCCGGTTTCCAGCTGCGCGAGCGGCTCACCGCCTACCCGCGCTACGTGCGCAAGGGCCTGGCCGGGGACTCGACGCAATGGCTGGACCTGCGGGTCGCCTCGCACGTCGACGCGCTCTCGGACTCCGACGGCTTCGCCGATCCCGATGCCGAGATCGCGGGTCGCGAGTGGCAGGAACCGGACGGCGGTTTCGAGTCGATCGGCCGCACCGACCTGCACCGCAGCATCGACACCGACGGCCGCACGGAGGACCGGCGCACCGACTTCGACACCGTCTACGGCGACTGGGACGAGCTGCGCGGCCAGGTCCCGACGGCGGCCTCCCCGGAACGGCTGGACGCCGACGTCAAGAAGGGGCTGCGGCTGGCCGAGTCGGACCCGGCATCGTTGCTGGAGGAGCAGCACCACGAGGCCGCGATGGCGTTGATGACCTGCGAGGGGCCGGCGATGGACGAGCTCGCCGGCATCGCCGACCGGCTGCGGCGCGAGGTCGTCGGAGACGACATCACCTACGTGATCAACCGCAACATCAACTTCTCCAACATCTGCTACGTCGGCTGCCGGTTCTGCGCCTTCGCCCAGCGCGAGCGGGACGCGGACGCCTACCGGCTCTCGCCGGAGGACGTCGCCGACCGCGCCGATGAGGCGTGGCGCGCCGGGGCCACGGAGGTCTGCGTGCAGGGCGGCATCGACCCGAGGCTGCCGGTGTCGGGCTACGCCGACCTGGTGCGCGCGGTGCGGCAGCGGGTGCCCGAGATGCACGTCCACGCGTTCAGCCCGATGGAGATCGTCAGCGCTTCGGCGAAGGCGGGCGTGACGGTGCAGGACTGGCTGGCCGAGCTCAAGGAGGCCGGTCTGGGCAGCATCCCGGGCACGGCGGCCGAGATCCTCGACGACGAGGTCCGCTGGGTGCTGACCAAGGGCAAGCTGCCCGCTGCGGAGTGGATCGAGGTGGTCAGCACGGCGCACCGGCTGGGCATCCCGTCCTCGTCGACGATGATGTACGGCCACGTCGACCACCCGGAGCACTGGCTGGGGCACTTCCGCACGCTGGCGGGGGTGCAGGACCGGGCGCGCGAGCACGGCCAGGCCGGGTTCACCGAGTTCGTGCCGCTGCCGTTCGTGCACCGCAACGCCCCGATCTACCTCGCGGGCCTGGCCCGGCCGGGGCCGACGCGGCGGGACAACCGGGCGGTGCACGCGATGGCCCGGGTCCTGCTGCACGGGCGGATCGACAACGTGCAGACCTCGTGGGTCAAGCTCGGCGACGCCGGAACCACCGAGGTGCTCCACGGCGGTGCCAACGACGTCGGCGGCACGCTGATGGAGGAGACGATCAGCCGGATGGCCGGATCGGAGCACGGTTCGGAGCGCAGCGCGGAGGAGCTGCACGAGCTGGCCGCCCGCGCGGGACGCACTGCGCGGCAACGCACTACGACGTATGGGCGAGTGGGTCAGGTGCAGCTCGGCGTCACCGCTGTTTGAGGGCCTGACTGCGCCATTTGAGTGTTATTCAGGTCACTAGGTGACGCTAGGTGGGGTCGACGAGGCGTCGACCCCACCGCTCACCTGCGATGCCGTTGATCATCTACCCGGCGGAAGCCGCTCAGGTCCGGAAAATATGATCACCCTGTCGTGGTTGGTTTACGCAAGGCAACCGCGATCGCAACGGGCGGTCGGTACTGTCCGCCACCGGACCACACGAGTAGAGGGCCCCCAAGGGGTCAACTTCCGCAGGGAGGCACGCTCTTGCGTAGCCGAATATCTCGCGTGATCAGGCGAGTGTCCGCGCCTGGCGCCGTGGTGGCAACGCTGATGCCGGTCACCACGGGCTTCGCCGAAGCCCAGTCCGAGGTCGCCGTGATGGCGTCTCCGTCGATGGATTCGCTCGGCCCGGTCGGCCTGAGCGCCGTCGTGCTCGGCGTCGCCGGCATGGTCGTCGGAGTGTTCCGCAAGAAGAAGATCCAGCCGGAGAACCAGCGCAAGGGTTGAACCCGGTCCCGCGCGCGAGGCGGCGCTTGCGAGAATCGGCTTCGTGAGCAGCGACAGCCCCGCAACCCAGACCAGCGAGCAGACCGCGGGCCGGCCCCGCGTCCTCTCGGGCATCCAGCCGACCGCCGACTCCTTCCACCTCGGCAACTACCTCGGCGCCCTGCGGGAATGGGTCACCATGCAGGACACCTACGAGTGCTTCTACAGCGTCGTCGACCTGCACGCGATCACCGTTGAGCAAGACCCGGGACTGCTCCGGCAGCGCACCCGGGTCTCCGCCGCGCAGCTGCTCGCCCTCGGCATCGACCCCGACCGCTCCGCGCTGTTCGTGCAGAGCCACGTCCCCGAGCACGCGCAGCTGTCCTGGGTCCTGGAGTGCATCGCCGGATTCGGCGAGGCCGGCCGGATGACCCAGTTCAAGGACAAGTCCGCCCGCCAGGAGGCCGACCACGTCAGCGTCGGCCTGTTCACCTACCCGGTCCTGCAGGCCGCGGACATCCTCGTCTACCAGGCCGACGCCGTTCCGGTCGGCGAGGACCAGCGCCAGCACCTGGAGCTCACCCGCAACCTCGCGCAGCGCTTCAACTCCCGCTTCGGCAAGACCTTCACCGTTCCGGCGGCCCACATCCCGAAGGACACCGCCAAGATCTACGACCTGCAGGACCCGACCTCCAAGATGAGCAAGTCGGTTCCCAGCGGCGTGATCGAGCTGATGGAGGACCCGAAGCGCTCGGCGAAGAAGATCCGCTCCGCGGTCACCGACACCGGTCGCGAGATCCGCTACGACGTGGAGAACAAGCCCGGCGTCTCCAACCTGCTGGCGATCTACTCGGCGCTGACCGGGCAGAGCATCGCCGAGCTCGAAACCTCCTACGAAGGACGCGGCTACGGCGACCTGAAGAAGGAGCTCGGCGAGGTCGTCGTCGAGTTCGTGACGCCGCTGCAGCAGAAGGTCAACGCCTACCTCGACGACCCGGCCGAGCTGGACAAGGTCCTGCACCGGGGAGCGGAGAAGGCCCGCGAGGTCTCCTCGCAGACGCTGCGGACCGTGTTCGAACGGGTGGGATTCCTTTCTCCGCTGCGCTGAAGTGATCAACTGCGGGTAGCCTGCCACCGTTCGGGGGATAGCCGTTTGGTGGGAGGCGCACCATGGCGGGGCAACAGGAGCAACCGGGCCGCCTGGCCCGGTTGCGGCAGCGGCACGCGTGGCTCGACAGGTTGATCCGGGCCTTCGGCCGGTATCAGCAGCAGTACGGCGACTACTACGCCGCCGCGATCACCTACTTCAGCGTGCTGGCCCTGGTGCCGCTGCTGATGATCGCGTTCGCGGTGGCCGGTTTCGTGCTGAGCGGGAACCCCGAGCTGCTGGCGAACCTGAGGAGCTCGATCACCACGGCGGTCCCGAGCCCCGCGATGAGCGACATGCTCAACCAGGTCGTCGATCAGGCCATCAAGCAGGCCGGAGCGGTCGGGATCATCGGTCTGCTCACCGCCCTGTACTCGGGGCTGGGCTGGATGACGAACCTGCGCGAGGCGCTGACCGCGCAGTGGACGCAGATCCCGAAACCGCAGCCGATGCTCAAGAGGATGGGCTCGGACCTGCTCTCGCTGCTGGGGCTCGGCCTGGCGATGGCGCTGTCGTTCGGCATCAGCGCGCTGGGCGGCGGGGCCGGACGGCTGCTGCTGGAAGCCGCCGGGTTCGAGCGCAGCGTCATCGCGGGAGTCGTGCTGCGGGTGCTGTCGATCCTGCTGTCGCTGCTGGCCGGGTGGCTGGTGTTCGTGTGGGTCCTCGCGCGGCTGCCGCGCAGCCCGGTGTCCCTGCGCAGCGCCGTCTGGGGCGCGCTGTTCGCCGCCCTGGGATTCGAGGTCCTCAAGCAGGTCGGCGTGATCTACCTGAACACCGTCACGAACTCGCCGGCCGGCGCCGCGTTCGGCCCGATCCTGGGTCTGCTGGTGTTCGCGAACCTGATGTCGCGCTTCATCCTCTTCGTCACCGCGTGGACCGCCACGTCCTCGGAGAACCTGAAACCGGATCCGGTCGAGGCCCCGGGCCCGGCGATCATCCGCCCCGCCGTGCGGGTCCGCAGGGGCGCCGGCGTCCGCACCGCGGCGGGCATGATCGGCGCCGGGGCCGTGGCCGGCTGGCTGCTCCGCAAGCCGACCCGGTCGCGCCGCGACTCCTGACCGGCCTCGCGGGGCCGCGAGGCCGGTCGGCCGCGGTCCTCAGGGGTGTTCCGCGCCTTCGGCCGAGGCCTGGCGGCGGGCTTGGGCTAGCTGGGCCCTGCGCCTGCGGAGGAGCACCGCGACGGCGACCGCGACGAGGGCGACCGCGAGCAGGAACAGCGGTCCGGTGACGCTGCCGAAGAACGACGACTGGCCGGCGCCGACCGCGGCGGGTGGCGGCACGTCGGCCCGTGCGGCCGGGACCGCCTCGGGAGCGCGCGGTGAGGTCGTCACGAGCTCGCCCACCGAGGTGCCCTTGGGCAGCGAGAAGCCGTAGTCGAGCATCGCCATCGTCTGGTGCGACAGCCGCACCGGGCTGTTCTCGCCGCGCACCATCACCGCCACCAGGCGGCGCCCGTCGCGCTGCGCGGAGCCGATGAAGGTGTGCCGCGCGTCGTCGGTGAACCCGGTCTTGCCGCCCAGGCCACCGGGGTAGTTGCGCAGCACCTGGTTGTCGCTCCACAGCTCGAACGGCGGCTGTCCGGGAGCTCCTGGCAGGAACATCATCGGGGTGGCGATGGCGTTGGCGAAGGCGGGTTCGCGCATCGCGACCCGGAAGATCGTGGCCAGGTCGTAGGCGGAGGTGCTCATGCCCGGACCGTCCAGACCGGACGGGGTCGCCGCGCGGGTGTCCAGGGCGCCGATCTCGGCGGCCAGGGCGTTCATCTTCGCCAGGGTCGCCGGTACGCCGCCCATCTTCACGGCCAGCGCGTGCGCGGCGTCGTTGCCGGAGCCCATCAGCATCGCCTGGAGGACTTGCCCGACGCCGTAGGTCATCCCGGGCAGCAGGCCGATGCGGGTTCCCTCCTGGTTGGCGTCCTCCTGGGTGGCCACCAAGGTGTCGTCGAGCTTGAGCTCGCGCAGCGCGGTCAGCGCGGTGAGCACCTTGATGGTGGAGGCCGGGCGCTGCCGGGCGTGGGCGTCCTTGGCGGCGAGGATCTCGCCGGAGTCGAGGTCGGCCAGCACCCAGCCGGCGGCGGAAGCCGCGACGTCCGGGGGCGGGGCGGGCTGGTTCGGCGCGCTCAGCAGCGCGCAGTCGGCCAGCCGGTCACCGCCCACCGGGGTCTCCGGCACCGGCACCGGGGTCGGGGCGGGCTGTCCGGGTGGGGGGACCTCGGAGGTGTCGACGGCGGGTGGTGGTGCTTCGGCGTTGGGGCAGGCGGGCGCCTGCGCTGCGGCGGGCGCGGTGGTCAGCAGCGGGAGGGCGACGAGCAGCGCAGCGAAAACCGGCCAAAACGGCTGTTTCGCACGGGATTTCGTCGAACGATGAGAACGCGGAGGCACACGTGAGAGGTTAACGGGTCACCTCCATGAACGTTCCCGGAGTAACGGGACCGGACCACCGGGTGAGCCCGGTAACAGCGGATACTCGGCCTCGTGACGATTTCTCGCCGAGTTGCGCTGTTCCTGCTGGCCTTCGGGGTCTGGTCCTACTTCCTGTGGCCCACGTTCATGCGCAACATCTGGAACAGCGACCGCTCCTGGGCGCAGGGCAGCCCCACGGCCTACCTGATCGTCCACCTGGTCATCGCCGTGGTCTCCCTGGTCCTGGGCACCATCATCGGAGTCCTCGGCTGGAGGGCCTACCGAGCCACACGCCCCTGACCGGCCCGTTTCGAATTTCGCGCGAAATTCGACTCCACCTCGTGACGCTCAAACTTCGCGCGAAATTCGAATGCTCCCCCGCGCTCGGGTGTGTCTTGCCAGGTCAGGGCGTGATCGGGGGTTGAGGGGTTCGAACTTCGCGCGAAATTCGACCTCGAACTTGGGGCTTCGAATTTCGCGCGAAGTTCGAAAGGCGTCCCTCGAACGTGACGACGGCGCCCACCCCGGATCGGGGGTGGGCGCCGTTCGCGTTGTTGCCGGGTCAGCGGCGGCGGAACATCAGCGCGCGCTTGACCTCCTGGATCGCCTTGGTGACCTGGATGCCACGCGGGCAGGCGTCCGTGCAGTTGAAGGTCGTGCGGCAGCGCCACACGCCGTCGACGTCGTTGAGGATGTCCAGGCGCTCCTCAGCGGCCTCGTCACGGCTGTCGAAGATGAACCGGTGCGCGTTGACGATCGCGGCCGGGCCGAAGTAGTTGCCGTCCGACCAGTACACCGGGCACGACGTGGTGCACGCCGCGCACAGGATGCACTTGGTGGTGTCGTCGAAGCGCTCGCGCTCGGCGACCGACTGGATCCGCTCGCGGGTCGGCTCGTTGCCGGTGGTCTTCAGGTACGGCTGGACCGCCCGGTAGGCCTCGAAGAACGGCTCCATGTCGACGACCAGGTCCTTCTCCAGCGGAAGGCCCTTGATCGGCTCGATGGTCAGCGTGGTCTCGCCGTCCTTGTTGAGCATGTCCTTCATCAGGACCTTGCAGGCGAGCCGGTTGACGCCGTTGATCCGCATCGCGTCCGAGCCGCACACGCCGTGCGCGCACGACCGGCGGAACGTGAGCGTTCCGTCGACGTACCACTTGATGTAGTGCAGCAGGTTGAGCACGCGGTCCGACGGCAGCGTCGGGATCCGGTACGACTCCCAGTGCGGTTCGTCGTCCTGCTCCGGGTTGTAGCGGAGCAGCTTCACGGTGACCATCACCGCGTCGTCCGGGATCGGCGGGGCGTCGTCCGGCAGATCAGACGCAGTGGGGTGGTCCTTGCTCTTTTGCGTGGTGGCGGCAGTCATCAGTACTTACGCTCCATCGGCTGGTACCGGGTGACGGTGACCGGCTTGTAGTCCAGGCGGATGTCGGCCTGGAACCCGGTCAACCCGAGCGGCGCGTTCGGATCTTCGGACTCGGGCAGCACCTTGTACTGCATGCTGTGCCGCATGAAGTTGGTGTCGTCCCGGGAGGTGTAGTCCTCGCGGGCGTGGCCGCCGCGGGACTCCTTGCGGGCCAGCGCCGCGTTGACCAGGGCCTCGGCCAGGTCGAGCAGGAAGCCCAGCTCGATGGCCTCCAGCAGGTCGGAGTTGTACCGCTTGCCCTTGTCGTGCACGGCGATCCGGCCGTAGCGCTCCTTGAGCGCCTGCACGTCCGACAGCGCCGTCTTCAGCGTCTCCTCGGTGCGGTACACCGACGCGTTGGCGTCCATCGTCTGCTGCAGTTCGGTGCGGATGGTGGCGACCCGCTCGCCGCCGCTGGCGGTGCGCAGGTGGTCGACCATGCCCTCGACCAGCTTGGCCGGGTCTTCCGGGATCTCCACGAACTCGTGGCCGTGGGCGTACTCGGCGGCGGCGATGCCGGAGCGGCGGCCGAACACGTTGATGTCCAGCAGCGAGTTGGTGCCCAGGCGGTTGGAGCCGTGGACCGACACGCAGGCGCACTCACCGGCGGCGTAGAGGCCGGGGACCACGGTCTCGTTGTCGCGCAGCACCTCGCCCTGCACGTTCGTGGGGATGCCGCCCATGGCGTAGTGCGCGGTCGGGTAGACCGGCACCGGCTCCTCGGTCGGCTCCACGCCCAGGTAGGTGCGGGAGAACTCCATGATGTCCGGGAGCTTGGACATCAGCAGCTCTTCACCGAGGTGGGTGACGTCGAGGAGCACGTAGTCCTTGTTCGGACCCGCACCGCGACCTTCCAGCACCTCCAGGGCCATCGACCGGGCGACGATGTCGCGCGGCGCGAGGTCCTTGATCGTCGGTGCGTAGCGCTCCATGAAGCGCTCGCCGTCGGCGTTGCGGAGGATGCCGCCCTCGCCGCGGACGCCCTCGGTGATGAGGATGCCCAGGCCGGCCAGGCCGGTCGGGTGGAACTGGTAGAACTCCATGTCCTCCAGCGGCAGGCCCTTGCGGTAGACGATGCCCATGCCGTCACCGGTGAGGGTGTGGGCGTTGGAGGTCGTCTTGAAGACCTTGCCGAACCCGCCGGTGGCGAACACGACGGCCTTGGCCTGGAAGACGTGGATCTCGCCGGTGGCCAGCTCGTAGGCGATGGCGCCGGTGCAGACCTGCTCGCCGTCCGCGCCCTCGCTCATCATCACGTCGAGGACGTAGAACTCGTTGTAGAACTCCACGCCGTGCTTGACGCAGTTCTGGTACAGCGTCTGCAGGATCATGTGCCCGGTGCGGTCCGCGGCGTAGCAGGCCCGGCGGACCGGGGCCTTGCCGTGGTCGCGGGTGTGGCCACCGAAGCGGCGCTGGTCGATCTTGCCCTCGGGGGTCCGGTTGAACGGCAGACCCATCTTCTCGAGGTCCAGGACCGCGTCGATGGCTTCCTTCGCCATGATCTCGGCGGCGTCCTGGTCGACCAGGTAGTCACCGCCCTTGATCGTGTCGAAGGTGTGCCACTCCCAGTTGTCCTCTTCGACGTTGGCCAACGCCGCGCACATCCCGCCCTGCGCCGCACCGGTGTGCGAGCGGGTGGGGTAGAGCTTGGTCAGCACGGCGGTCCTGGCGCGCTGGCCGGACTCGATCGCCGCGCGCATCCCGGCGCCACCGGCGCCGACGATGACCACGTCGTACTTGTGGAATTGCATGGTCGCCTCCTCGGGCTGTGGCGTGACCCGCGATCGGCGTCGGCCTCGCCACGCTGTGGTCTCTGCGGCGCTAGCCGATGTTCGGGTCGAAGGTGAAGATCACGAAGCTGCCCAGACCCACGGTCAGCAGGACGGAGACGTACAGCAGCATCTTCAGCCAGAAGCGTGTGCCGTCTTTGCGGGAGTAGTCGTTGATGACGGTACGAAGGCCGTTGCCGCCGTGCAGACCGGCCAGCCACAGCATCGTCAGGTCCCAGAACTGCCAGAACGGGGAGGCCCAGCGACCCGCCACGAAGGCGAAGTTGATCTTGTGGACGCCGCCGTCCAGGAACAGCATGATCAGCAGGTGGCCCAGCACCAGGAACAGCAGGACCACGCCGGACAGGCGCATGAACAACCAGGCGTAGAGCTCGAAGTTGTTGCGGCGCGCTGCGGGCCGGCTCGGGGTGCGCGGCTTCTCCACGGCGAGAGGTGCGTCGGTGACGGACATTGGCGCTTAACCCCCGAAGATTTCCGTGACGGCGCGGGTGAGCATGCTGATCGCGGCCGGAACCATCAGGACCAGCCAGAGCACGAGCACGGTCCAGAGCATGGGCTTCTGGTACTTCGTGCCCTGGGACCAGAAGTCGACCAGCATGACTCGGATGCCGTTGAACGCGTGGAAGAGCACCGCGGCCAGCAACCCGAGTTCGAAGAGGATCATCACTGGGTGCTTGTAGGTCTCGATGACCGTGTCGTACGCGTTCGGCGACACCCGGACGAGCGCGGTGTCCAGGACGTGCACGAACAAGAAGAAGAAGGTGAGTACGCCCGTGATCCGGTGGGCGACCCACGACCACATGCCCAGATCGCCGCGGTAGAGACGCCCCTTGGCGCGCACGGTTTCGGCGTGCGCCGGTGCGTCGGCCGCGGAGGCGGTGGTGCTGGCCATGGTGGAAGGCCTCCAACCTCGCTGGTGGACTGGCGGCCCCGCGTTCGGGAACAGGGGCGGCCGGCCCCGAGTTGCAGTTGGTCCCAAACGATGTTGGGTGCACGCCCGTCACCGGCCACGAACTGGGGCCTTGACGAATTGGATGCTAGACCCGACTAATCGCCTCGGCCTACTCGCCCGAGCCGTCTGTGATCGACCAGACAAGCCACGCACATCTGTTAATCGAGTAAGAAATCATTTCGTGACACATGAGCAATGCCCAAGCAGCAGCGTCAAGCCTTAATTTCGAGAGTCACGTCACCGGCTGACGTGCACCGCGCACGGAGCGCGTTGATCCACCCGAAAGTGGATCTTCGCTCGGCGCCGCGAGCCCCGCTGATCCGGGGCGCGGCCGGGGGGAGCGCGGTGGTCTCGAATGAAAGGGGAACGGCATGCGGCGAACGCCGACACGATTACGGCGCTCGGGTGCCGGAACGCGGCGCAGGAGCGTCGCCACGGTCGCGCTGCTGCTCACCGGCGCCATGGCGCTGGCGGGCTGCGCGAAGGACACCGGTGGTGGTGGGAGCAACGCCGGTGGGGGGAACGGGCCGTGCCGGCTGAGCGCGCCGCCCGCTGGAGCCCCGGCGGCTCCGACGAGCGCGACGACCCAGCAGATGCCGCCGCCGAACGCGAGTGCGATGCGGGTCGGCGTGGCCTTCGACATCGGCGGGCGCGGGGACGCCTCGTTCAACGACGCCTCGGTCGCGGGCCTGGACCGGGCCAAGGCCGACATGGGCCTGGGGGAGACCAAGGAGCTCGACGCGGGAGCGGGTGAGCCCGAGGACGCCAAGCAGACCCGGCTGCGCCAGCTCGCGCGCGAGGGCTTCAACCCGGTCATCGCGGTCGGCTACGCCTACGCCGACGCGCTCAAGCTCGTCGCGCCGGAGTTCCCCGGCACCAAGTTCGCCATCATCGACGAGCAGGTCGACGGCATGCCGAACGTCACCCCGCTGGTCTTCGCCGAGGAGCAGGGCTCCTTCCTGGCGGGCGTGGTGGCCGCGCACAAGTCGAAGAACTGCCACATCGGTTTCGTCGGTGGCGTGCAGACGCCGCTGATCCAGAAGTTCGAGGCCGGTTTTGCGGCGGGTGCGAAGGCGGCCGCCCCGGACATCAAGATCGAGAACGAGTACCTGACCCCGGCCGGTGACTTCAGCGGCTTCCAGGACCCGAACAAGGGCTCCGAGGTCGCCACCGGTCAGCTGGAAGCGGGCGCCGACGTGATCTACCACGCGGCGGGCGCCTCCGGTAAGGGCGTGTTCGGCGCGGTCAAGGGCGCGGGCGCGCAGGCCATCGGGGTCGACTCCGACCAGTACAACCAGCCCACCGTCGCCGAGTACAAGGACGTCATCATCAGCTCGATGCTCAAGCGCATCGACCTGGCGGTCTACGACTACATCGCCGCCGTCGCCCGCAACGACCTGAGCACGGTGCCGAAGAAGTTCGACGTCGCCATCGACGGGGTCACCTACTCCACATCGGGCGGCAAGATCGACGACCTCAAGACCACCCTGGACGCCTACGAGGCCGCGATCGCGGGCGGTCGGATCCAGGTCCCGGACAAGCCCTGATCGCGGGCGGCCTCCGGCCTGAGCAGTGATGATGAAGGGCACCTCGCTCTCACCGCGCGTGCCGGCGAGGTGCCCTCCCTCGTTTCGCCCTCCTGGTTGGCGGTTTCGCGCCAAGATGCCCGGTCGTGCACCGAAACCGTCCATTGTTGAGCGTCCATCTGTTTCGCTGCCGGTGGAGACGAGCCCTGGAGCACCATGAACACCTCTGCCGACCCGGTGTCCGGCGGCCCACCGGCCGTCGAGCTGACCGGCATCACCAAGACCTTCCCCGGCGTCGTGGCCAACTCCGACGTCAACCTCACCGTCCGCGCGGGCGAGGTGCACGCGCTGTGCGGTGAGAACGGTGCGGGCAAGTCCACCCTGATGAAGATCCTCTACGGGATGCAGGCGCCGGACTCGGGAACCATCCGGGTGCGCGGCGAGGAGAGCGCCTTCCGCACTCCGGCCGAGGCCATCAGGACCGGGATCGGCATGGTCCACCAGCACTTCATGCTGGCCGACAACCTGACCGTGCTGGAGAACGTCGTGCTCGGCGCCGAGGGTGCCCACGGCATCGGCGGCAGGGCGCGCCGCCGGGTGCAGGAGCTGGCCGAGCAGGCCGGTTTCGAACTCCGGCTGGACGTGCTGGTCGAACGCCTCGGCGTCGCCGACCGGCAGCGGGTGGAGATCCTCAAGGTCCTCTACCGGGGCGCGCGGATCATCATCCTCGACGAGCCCACGGCGGTGCTGGTGCCGCAGGAGGTCGACGAGCTGTTCACGACCCTGCGCACCATGCGCCGGCAGGGCTTCACGTTCCTGTTCATCTCGCACAAGCTCGACGAGGTGCGCAGCATCGCCGACACCGTCACGGTCCTGCGGCGCGGCACCACCGTCGGCACCGTCGGCGCGTCCGAGGTGACCAGCCGCGAGCTGGCCGAGATGATGGTCGGCAGCGAACTCCCCGTGCCCGAGCACGGACCGTCCACAGTGACCGATCGCGAAGTGCTGACGGTGTCCGGGCTTTCGGCCGCCGAGGCGGGCCGTCCGGTGCTCGACAGCATCGACCTGACGGTGCGCGCGGGCGAGATCGTGGGCATCGCCGGCGTCGAGGGCAACGGCCAGACCGAGCTCGTCGAGGCCATCATGGGCATGCGCCCGGTCGCCTCCGGGCAGGTCAAGCTGGGCGACCGGGACATGACCGCGCTGGGCACGCTCGCCCGCCGCGAGGCGGGCATCGGGTACGTGCCCGAGGACCGGCACCGGCAGGGCCTGCTGCTGGACGAATCGCTCTGGCAGAACCGCATCCTCGGCCACCAGACGCGACGCCCGGTCTCCCGGGGCCGGTGGCTGGACCGGCAGGGCGCCAAGGACGACACCCGCCGCATCGTCGAGCAGTTCGACGTGCGCACCCCCGGCATCGACGTCGACGCCGCCGCGCTCTCCGGGGGCAACCAGCAGAAGCTCATCATCGGCCGGGAGCTCTCCGGCGACCCGAAGCTGCTCATCGCCGCGCACCCGACGCGGGGCGTGGACGTGGGCGCGCAGGCGGGCATCTGGGAGCACCTGCGCAACGCGCGGGCCGAAGGGCTCGCGGTGCTGCTTATCTCGGCCGATCTGGACGAACTCATCGGTCTGTCCGACACCATCCGGGTCATGTTCCGCGGCGGCCTCGTCGCCACCGCGGACCCGCGCTCGGTGACCCCGGAGCAGCTGGGAGCGGCCATGACAGGGACCCAGGAGGCGGTGTGAGACGCACTCTTCTTTCTTCTCGCAGCGCCGACCGGGGTGCGGGGTGTCCCCGCAAGTCACAGGAGGCGGTGTGAGACGCACTCTTCTCTCTTCTCGCAGCGCCGACCGGGGCGCGGCCCGCAAGACACGGGAGGCAGTGTGAACACCTGGCGAGCGCGGTTGCTGCCGCCGGCCTTGGCGATCGCCTTCTCCGCGGTGCTGTGCAGCGCGGTGCTGCTGATCTCCGGGGCTGATCCGATCGCGACGCTGCTGGAGATGGTCGCCCAGGTCGGTCGTGGCACGACCGCCGTCGACATCATCAACACCGCGGGCGCGTACTACCTGGTGGCGATCGCCGCCGCGATCGGGTTCCAGATGAACCTGCTCAACATCGGCATCGAGGGCCAGTGCCGGCTCGCCGCGTGCGTCGCCGCGATCGTGGCAGGCGCGGTGAGCCTGCCGTTCGGCCTGCACGCCGCGCTGGTCGTGGTGGTCGGTGCGGTCACCGGTGCCGCGTGGTGCGGGATCGCCGCGCTGCTCAAGGTCTACCGCGGGGTGTCCGAGGTGATCTCCACGATCATGCTCAACACCCTGTCCATCGGCCTGATCGCCTTCCTGGTGCGGGTCTTCGGCGAGATGCGCGGCAACAGCCAGGGCACCGCGATCATCCCCGGCAGCGGCCTGGTGCCCGGCATCCCGCTGGGCGGTGCGGGCACGGTGTTCGGCCTGGTGCTGCTGGCGGTGCTGGTAGGTGTCGGCTACGCGCTGCTCGTCGACCGCACTCGCTACGGCTTCGAGCTGCGCGCTTCGGGGCTGTCGCCGACGGCGGCCCGCGCGGGCGGGGTGAACTCCAAACGCATGATCCTGACCGCGATGCTCCTCTCCGGAGCCATCGCGGGCCTGGCCGGGCTGCCGGAGATCCTCGGCCGCGACCACACCTTCACCGTCAACTTCCCGACCGGCTACGGCTTCGCCGGCCTGGCCATCGCGCTGCTGGGCCGCAACCACCCGCTCGGCGTCGCGTTCGGCGCGCTGCTGTGGTCCTTCCTGGACAAGAGCTCGCTGACGCTGGACAACATCGGCGTTCCGAAGGAGATCGTGACCATCCTGCAGGGAACCATCGTGCTGGCGGTGGTGGTCGCCTACGAGCTGGTGCGCCGCCGTGAACTGGCCGCTGAGCAGCGGCGGGTCGGCAAGGCCGTGGGGACCGCCGAGCCGGTCGCGGTGAGCGGAGGTGAGCGGGCATGACCGCCGTGGTGGCAGAGAGGACGGCTTCCGCTCGCGGCGGGAGGACGATGCCCGGCTGGGCGCGGGTGCTGCTGTGGGTCGTGGTCGGGTTCGTCGCGCTGGCGATCACCTCCTACCAGACCGGAGTGCCGCAGCTGACCGGTTCGGGCACCGTGCAGGCCGCCGTGCGCCTGGGCATCCCGATCCTGCTGGCCGCGCTCGGCGGCCTGTGGGCGGAACGAGCAGGCGTGATCAACATCGGCCTCGAAGGCATGATGATCATGGGCACGTGGGGTGGCGCCTGGGCCGGCTACCAGTGGGGCCCGCTGGCCGGTCTGATCGCGGCGGCCGTGTTCGGCGGGCTCGGCGGACTGCTGCACGCGATCGCCACGGTCTCCTTCGGCGTCAACCACATCGTCTCCGGCGTGGCGATCAACCTGCTCGGAGCGGGCGCGGCGAAGTACTTGTCGACGCTGATCTTCGAGCCGATCTCGCAGAACCCGAGGCAGTCGCCGCCGGTGCCGAAGTTCGACACCTACTCGATGCAGCCCCTCACCGGCTGGCTCCAGCAGCTGGAAGACCTGCAGCGGGTCGGGATCTCCGACATCGCGGGCATCCTCGGCGGTCTCGTCTCGGGCGTCTCGCCGCTGACGATGCTGGCCTACCTGCTGGTCCCCGCGAGCTACCTGGTCCTGTGGCGCTCGCCGTTCGGTCTGCGGCTGCGGTCCTGCGGTGAGAACCCGGTGGCCGCCGAATCCCTCGGTGTGAACGTCTACCGGTACAAGTACATCGCGGTGATCATCTCCGGTGCGCTGGCCGGGATCGGCGGCGCGGCCCTGATCCTCAACCCGGGCCAGGCCGGGTACCTCGAAGGGCAGACCAACAACCGCGGCTACATCGGCCTCGCCGCCATGATCTTCGGCAACTGGCGACCGGGCGGCCTGCTCGGCGGTGCCGCGCTGTTCGGCTACTCGGACGGTCTCCAGCTGCGCAGCGGCGAGACCAGCGTGCACGCCCTGTTCTACGGGGCCGCGCTGCTGCTCGTGGCGGTCGCGGCGTGGCAGATCTGGCGGCGCAACCGGTTCGCCGCAGGGCTCTCGCTGGTGGCGGCCGCGGTGATGTACTCGATCTACTGGTTCACCGACGAGCTGCCCGAGGAGCTCACGGCCTACACCCCGCACCTGGTCACGCTGGTCGTGCTGGGCGTGGCCGCGCAGCAGCTGCGACCGCCCGCGGCGAACGGCCTGCAATACCGGAGAGGTGCCGACCAGTGACCGACATCGACTGGGAATCCCTGCGCGCCAAGGCCGTCGAGGCCGCCGCGCTGGCCTACTGCCCGTACTCCGGGCTGCAGGTCGGTGCGGCGGCGCTCTGCGACGACGGACGCGTGGTGACCGGCTGCAACGTCGAGAACGGCTCCTACGGCGTGACGTTGTGCGCGGAGTGCACGATGGCCGGTCAGCTGCACCTCACGGGCGGCGGCCGGTTCGTCGCCGTCGCCTGCCGCAGCGGCACCGGCGACCTGCTCATGCCCTGCGGCCGCTGCCGCCAGGTCCTGCAGGAGCTAGGCGGCCCCGACTGCCTGGTCGACACCCCGCGCGGCGTCCTCCCGATGAGCCAGGTCCTCCCGGACGCCTTCGAACTCTGACCCACCGATGCCCCTCACCCCGCCCCGGCCGGGCCCGGGTGACGCGATTTCAGTGGAACTCAGGTTTCCGATTTCAGTGGAATTCGGGGTTCTGAGTTCCACTGAAATCGCGTCACCCCCGGCGTGGACGGGGCGATGACCGACGCGAAGATCACTCGATCGAGGTGCATTCGACCGGATGTGCATTTCCGCGGGTGGGTTGCGCCTCTGTATTGGTGGGGGTGGAGCGAGCAGGTGAGTGCTGGAGGTGCCGTCGTGTTTTCCGCAGTTGACGTGATCCGGGCGAAGCGTGATGGGTCGCGGCTCAGCGACGAGCAGATCGACTGGGTCGTCGACGCCTACACCAGGGGCGACGTCGCCGACGAGCAGATGGCGGCGCTGGCCATGGCCGTGCTGCTGCGGGGCATGTCTCCGGAGGAGACCGCCCGCTGGACCGCGGCGATGGTCGCCTCCGGCGAAACGCTCGCGCTCGGCGGCCTGCCCAGGCCAACGGTGGACAAGCACTCCACGGGCGGAGTCGGCGACAAGATCACTCTGCCGCTGACACCGCTGGTCGCCGCCTGCGGCGCGGCGGTCCCGCAGCTCTCGGGCAGAGGACTGGGCCACACCGGGGGCACGCTGGACAAGCTGGAATCGATCTCCGGCTGGCGGGCGAGTCTGACGGCTGCGGAGATCCGCGACCGGTTGCGCGACGTCGGCGCCGTGATCTGCGCGGCGACCGAGGGCTTGGCACCGGCTGATCGCAAGCTCTACGCCCTGCGCGACGTCACGGGAACGGTCGAGTCCGTGCCGCTGATCGCGAGCTCGATCATGAGCAAGAAGATCGCCGAAGGGGTGGAGTCGCTGGTCCTCGACGTCAAGTGCGGTTCGGGCGCCTTCATGAAGACCCCGGACCAGGCGAGGGAGCTCGCCGCCGCGCTGGTGGACATCGGCGCGGCCAACGGGCTGCGGATCAGCGCTCTGATCACCGACATGTCGGTGCCGCTGGGCCGCGCGGTCGGCAATGCCGTGGAAGTCGCCGAGAGCATCGAGGTGCTGCGCGGCGGAGGGCCGCCGGACGTGGTGGAGCTGACCGTCGAACTGGCCCGCGAGATGCTGCACCACGCGGGAGTGTCCGATGTGGACCCTGCGGAGGTGCTGGCCGACGGCCGCGCCCACGAGGTCTGGTGCCGGATGATCTCCGCCCAGGGCGGAGACCCCGAAGCGGAACTCCCGCAGGCCCGGCACGTCGACACCGTCACCGCACCGGCGTCCGGAATGCTCACCCGGCTCGACGCCTACGCCGTCGGCCTCGCGGCGTGGCGGTTGGGAGCGGGCCGGGCGCGCAAGGAGGACGCCGTCGACCACGCCGCCGGCGTCCTCTGCCTCGCCAAACCGGGCGAGCGGGTCACCGAGGGCCAGCCTCTGCTGGAGCTTCGCACCGATCGGCCCGAGACCCTCGCCGCCGTTCGCGAATCCCTCGAGGGCGCGTATGAAATCAGCGGTGCCGACGTGAAGTCGACACCGCTGATCCTCGACAAGGTCACCGCGGACCGGTCATCCGGCTGAGGCTCAGGCGCTCTCGGCCGTGAAGTCCTCGTCGCCGCCTTCGATCGCCTTGTTCTCGCCGTTGTCCCGCTTGGCGCTCTTCGAGCGTCCGCGGCGCTGCTGACGGGGCAGCGTCGTGGGCGGCGGCGGGCTCGACTGGGCGCTGCCGCCGAGGATGAGCTCGGCGAACGTGGCCATGGCCTCGTCCAGCTGACCGGCGTGCCGCTGCTCGCTCTCCTCGTTGGCCTCGCGGACCAGGGCGTTGAGCTTGTCGGCGTCGGGACGCTGGGACAACGTGCCGGACAGCTGCGAGAGGTTCTGCGACAGCGTGCCGCCCAGCTCGCCCAGACCGGTCTTGACGCCTTCCTCGACGTTGTCCAGCCGGGTGCTGACGCCCTGCTCGACGGTGTCGATGCGGGTGTTGACGTTGTCCTCGACCTGGGTGAGGCGGCCGGAGACCTGGTCCAGCCGATCGGTCAGCGCCTCCAGGCGCTGCGCCAGGTCGTTGAGCTTGTCGGTCGGGTCCACGGCCGGGCGCTCGGCGAGGTGGTCCAGCTTGGAGTCCAGCTGGTCGCGCGAGCCGGAGACGGCCTCCGCGAGCTCCTTCTGCGAAGCGGCGAGCTCCTTCTGGGCCTCGCTGAGGCCCTTCTGGGTCGTGCCCGCGGAGTCGGAGACCGCGCGCTGCAGGGCCTCGCGGGTCCCGTCGAGGTGCTCGTGCACGCCCTCGTCGATCTCGGCGAACCGGCCGCGCAGGCTGGTCTCCAGCGAGTCGATGCGGTCGCGCACCGGGTCGTTGACCGACGCCGGGAGGGCTTCGAGGCGGCTGTCCTGCTTGTCCAGGTGCGAGCCGAGCTCGTCCATGCGCTTGTGGATGTGGCCGAGCTTGTCCTCCAGGCCGTCCATGCGGCCGGAGACGCCGTCCATCCGCCCCGCGACGCCGTCCAGGCGGCCGTCGAGCTGGGCGAAGGGCTTGGCGAGCTTGTCCACAATGGTCTCGACGGCGCCCTTGAGGTCCAGCAGCGCACCGTCGTGCGCCTCCAGCTTCGCCAGCGTCTCGTCGAGCCGCTCCGCGAGCACGCTGACCTCGGTGCGGTCGGGCAGCTCGGACAGGCGCTTGCGCACCGAGCCCAGGGACTCGAGCGGGGAGAGCCGGGCGTGGATTTCGTCGAGTGCGTCGAAAATCTGCTGTTGTTCGCTTTCGCGGATCTCAGCCGCACGCGTGAGCATGTTGCGCATGCGGTCGAACGACATGTTCTCGGTCACGGCTAGGGGCGTCCTTCGTCGAGGGGTGTGAGGACTTGAGAAGCCTAGCCACTGCATTCTCGCGCTCATAGCCGCCCCCCGTTACATTCCGCGACACCCATCCGCCAATTGGGGCCGATCAGCCCTCAGCGGATGGGCTATTCGCATCAAGCATCCGGAACTGAATGCTCTAAGAAAGACATCTGCATCCATCTGGGTGAGTTTTTTCGCAGGCACCGCTCGGCCAATCGGTTGTGAACCCCGATCGGCGCAGTGGTGGACGCCCGCTGAACAGCGCTGAAGCCATGGGGTGATCACGTGGTGGCTCTGTGTGAGCCGCCGGAACGAGGCGGGTAACGTAGTCGCATGTCGACACCGGTGAACCTGGAAAACATCCGGCAGGCGCCGAAGGTGCTGCTGCACGATCACCTCGACGGCGGGCTGCGTCCGCAGACCGTCCTCGATCTCGCCCACGAAGGCGGATATCCCGGGTTGCCCCACGACAACGCCGATGACCTCGCGCGTTGGTTCGTGACGGCCGCGGACTCGGGCTCGCTGGAGCGCTACCTGGAGACCTTCGCGCACACCGTGGGCGTGATGCAGACCAGCGACGCCCTGTTCCGCGTCGCGGCCGAGGCCGCCGAGGACCTGGCGGACGACGGCGTGGTCTACGCGGAGGTCCGCTACGCGCCCGAGCTCTTCCAGGAGCGAGGCCTGACCCTGGACGAGATCGTGCAGACGGTGCAGGACGGTTTCCGCGAGGGAGAACGCCGCGCGGAGGCCGCCGGCAAACGAATCCGGATCGGCACGCTGCTGTGCGCGATGCGGCAGAACGCGCGATCCACCGAAATCGCCAATCTCGCCATTCGGTACCGGGACGCGCAGGTCGTCGGCTTCGACATCGCCGGCCCGGAAGCGGGATTCCCGCCCACCCGCAACCTCGACGCCTTCGAATACCTGCGGCAGCAGAACGCGCACTTCACCATTCACGCAGGTGAGGCGTTCGGATTGCCTTCCATTTGGGAGGCCATTCAGCACTGCGGCGCAGAACGGCTCGGGCACGGGGTGCGGATCGTCGACGACATCAAGGTCGACGACGACGGCACGGTGCACCTGGGCCGGCTGGCCTCCTACGTGCGGGACCGCCGCATCCCGCTGGAGATGTGCCCCTCGTCGAACCTGCAGACCGGCGCGGTGTCCTCGCTCGCCGACCACCCGATCGGCCTGCTGGCCCGGTTGCGCTTCCGCGTCACGATCAACACCGACAACCGGTTGATGAGCCACTGCTCGATGTCCAGCGAATTCGCCGCGCTGCACGAGACCTTCGGCTACGGCTGGGAGGAGTTCCAGTGGTTCACGGTGAACGCCATGAAGTCGTCGTTCCTCGGCTTCGACGAACGGCTGGCGATCATCAACGAGCAGATCAAGCCGCGGTACGCGGACGTGCTGTCCTGACCGGGACACCGCGATGGCGCTAGGCTGCACAGTCTCCGGCGGCACACCGTCGTGCCGCCGGAGATGCTCAGCACAGGTTCGAGTCGCCGCACTGTCCTGGAGGCGCAGGTGAGCAGGACCAGCGAACCCACGTTGATCGCGTCGGTCCAGCGCGCGCTCCGGCTGCTGGAAGTCGTCGGCGAGCACCCCGGCGGGGTCACGGCGAAGTGCCTGGCCCGCAGCACCGGACTCGCGCTGTCGACGACCTACCACCTGCTGCGGACCCTCGTCCACGAGGGCTACCTGGTCAAGCTCGACGACGGCGCGTTCATCGTCGGCGAGCAGGTGGCCGGTCTGCACGATTCCGCGCAGGCGCAGCAGCTGCGCGCCAAGATCCGCGGCGTGATGGTCGAACTCCGCGAAGACCTCAAAGCGGCGATCTACCTCGCCCGCTACCAGGACGGCGAGGTCCAGGTCGACGAGATCGTGGACAGCCCGCGCACGCCCAGGGTCGACGCGTGGGTGGACTTCCGGCAGGCCGCGCACGCCACCGCGGTCGGCAAGTGCCTGATGGCCGGGCTCAGCAAGGACGAACGCGCCGACCACTTCCGCAGGCACCCGCCGGAAGACCTCACCCCGCGCACCATCACCGGTGTGCGCGAACTGGTGGAGCGCCCGTCATCGGAGCTGGTCGCCGACACCGAGGAGTACTCGCTGGGCACGGCCTGCCTGGCCGCTCGCGTTCAGAGCGCGACCTCGCCGGTGACGCTCGCGATCTCGTTCCCGGCCCGCAAGCTCGCCACCACCGGCGACTACGTGCGTCCGCTCAGCGCCGCGGCCGACGAGATCTCCCGCGCTCTCGCGCTGGCAGGCGATCGGGCCTGCTGGAGCTGACCGAATCCGTGATCACCATTTGAAAATCGGCGCCTTGTCAACCTCTCCGGCGAAACGCGAAAATTTTTGCGCAAGAAGCCAGTGAGGGGTTGACCCGATGTCAGCGGGCGACGATGGGACGTTGCTGCACGAGGTCCGAACAGGATCGATGATCGCGTTCGCAGAGCTCTACGCCCGGCACAGAACAGCAGCGCACACCATGGCTCTGCAGGTCGCTGCGGTTCCGGCCGACGCCGACGACCTCGTTTCGGAGGCGTTCGTCAAGATCCTCGACGTGCTGCGCAGGGGGAGCGGGCCGGAGCGGGCGTTCCGCGCGTACCTGCTCACCACGATCCGCAACCTCGCCGCGGGCGTCAACGCCAAGTCGCGGCGAACGCTCCTGGCAGCCGACATCGACGAGTTCTGCGAGCCGGAGGATCCGGTGCAGTTCACCGAGTCGGCCATCGGGGAGTTCGAAAAGGCCTGCGTGAGCGAGGCGTTCGCCCGCCTGCCCGCGCGCTGGCGCCAGGTCCTGTGGTCGGTCGAGGTGGAGGACCAGACGCCGTCGGACCTGGGCCGCCGCTACAACCTCAGTCGCAACAGCGCGGCGGCCCTGGTCTACCGGGCGCGAAAGGGACTCCGCCAGGCCTACGAGCAGTGCCTCGCGGCACCGGAGCTGACCTCGGCCGCCTGAGCCGGGTCAGTGCTTGCGGAAGCGATCTTCGAGATCGGCCATGAGCTTGCGCCAGGTCTGGACCTCGGCGTCGAACGGCGGGCTCGGAGGCATCCGGTTCGGGCTCGGGCGCAGGATGAACGACACCAGCCAGCCCAGTCGTTCCGAGGACTGCAGGGCGTTCTCGGCGCTGTCGTCGCCGGCCCAGGCCGCCGCGTCGAGCAGCAGCTCCTCGGCCAGGTCCAGCTGGGTGGGGTCCACTTCGGACGGGCCTTCGCCGAGGTCGGTGTCCAGACCGGCCAGCACGTAGGTGTTGTCCGACTCGACCTCGACCTCCAGCTCGCCGCCGGTGGCCGCGTCGCGCAGGCGCTGCCAGGTGGCCACCCGCGCCAGGTCGGTGCTCTCGACGGCTTCGTCGTCGGCCAGGAAGCGGGCGAGCGCGCGCCGCGAGGTGAACACGTCGATCTTGCCGTCGTCGCCGAGGAAGACCGGGTCGTCGCCGAGGTAGCAGCGCAGCGTGTAGAGCTCGCTGTCGCTGGTGACGATCTGGATGGGATCGATGCCGATCTCGCCCCAGAAGCCGAGTTCGACCTCTTCGATCTCGTCCACATCGGAGGCCGAGGCGGTGCTGTCCTCGTCGGAGTAGGTCTCGGTCGCCTCGGCGAGCTCGGTCTCGGCGGTGGCGACGGCGTCCGCGGGCACCTCGGGGGTGGTCACGACGGAGTCGATGGCGTCGAGCACCTCGTCCCAGCGCTCCACCACGACCTTGCACAGCTCGTTCCAGCGCTTCTGCCCGTCGCGGCCGTTGAAGGCCAGCATGCCCTGGTTGAGCAGGGAGAAGCCGTCGGCCGAGTCGAGGACCTCGTCCACGGCGTCGAGCTCGCACACCTCGGCCAGCGACCGGGCGATCTCGACGATGTCGGCGAGTTCGGCGACGGTCCAGGTGTCCAGCGGCTCCGCCACCAGCTCCGGGACGCCGACCAGGTCGAACTGGTGGTCCTCGTCGGGACTGAGCTCGACGGCCGACAGCGCGGGCACCACGTGCCACGCCGGGTGGTCGTCGAGGTCGTGTTCCCGTGCTGTGCGCACGAACGCGGCCAGCCGCGCGGGATCGGGGAATCCGTAGAGGTCATCCCCGTACCCGAGGAACGCTTCCCATTCCTCACCATCTTCGCGCCAGTGCGGTGCCCACAGGGTGACGACGTCTCCCTGCGGCAGCCCGAGCTCGATGGGGACGATGTCCTGCGCCATCTCTCTACCTCCGGTCACCAGAACCAGACCCCGCGGAAGCCTACGGGTTGGCCGTGGACGGCTTGTGCCCTGGTCCGGTGTCACCGTATCTGGTTCGATCATTGCAACGGCCGACGGAACAGTTGGTAACGATCCCCTGTCGCTTCTCGGACTTGAGGGCTACCCGGATCCGCTGTTCGGTCCAGCGCCTTCACCGTTCGTCTCCGAAGTCCCCTTTGGCGGTACCGCCCCGCTGCGCGGCCCGAGACCATGATCAGAGTGACTCCACCCAGGCGTGAACGCGCGGGCTTCCTCCAATGCTGCTCAGGCAGCGTCGGAGAGGACCAGCCCGGCCCTTGTTGCGATGTTGCCCGCTGCGTTGACGTCCGCGTTGGCTGTGTGGCCGCAGCGTTGGCAGACGAACTCGGCCTGGCTGATGCGGTTGGCCGCCGTGACGTGCCCGCACGGGCCGCACGTACGAGACGTGTTGCGGGCGTCCACCGGGATCACTCGCCGACCGGCTCTTTCAGCCTTGTCCGCCAGGATCGCGAGGAAGTGCCCCCAACCCGCGTCGAGAATGCTCCGGTTCAGTCCGGATTTCGCCGCCGCCCCGTTGGGCAAGAACTGCCCAGGTCGTTCTGGATCAGGTTGGGGTTTCGCAGCGGAGGTCATGCCGCTGATGTTGAGGTCTTCGTGCGCAATCGCATCGTATGCGCGCACGACCGCGAGCGCGGTTTTGTGGTGGTGATCCAACCGCTGTCGACGCACCTTGGCGTGCAGCTTGGTGACCTTGCGGGAGGCGTTGCGGTGTTTCTTGGTGCGCAGCGACATGCGCACGCGTTTCGGGAATGCCTCCAGTTCACGCTGTGCCTCGGCGAGCTCTCCGCTCGCTCGCTGGGCATGGCGTGGGTTGGCGAAGTGCTCGCCGTGGCTGGTGGTCAGGAAGTGCTCAACGCCCATGTCGATACCGGCGGCACGGCCGGTTTCGGGAAGCGGTTCGGCAAGGATGTCGTCGCACGACAAGACAACGAACCACCGGGCTGCTTGACGTGTGATGCTGATCGTCTTGACGCGCCCCTCAACGGGCCTGTGCTGGTGAACCGGAACGTGCCCGACCCCTTGCAGGCGGACACGAACCTGGGTGTCGTCCGGAGTGGAGTCCCACCAGCACCCGTCGCCGTCCTTCGGAAAAACGACCGTGTCGAAGTGTCCCTTGCCCTTGAAGCGCGGGTATCCGGGCTTTCCGCCGTTGCGCACGCGCTGGAAGAACGCTTCGAACGCCTTGTTCAACCTGCGCAGCGTCGCCTGCTGAGACGAGAACGACCACCGTTGCTGACCGTCCGGATCGGTGGTTCGGATGTCTTTGAGCTGGGCGGATTGGTCACCGTATCGGACGCTGGTCTTCGACGGTTGGTTGTAGGCATCCCGGCGTTCTTGCAACGCGGCGTTGTAGAGGTCGCAATGATCAGCCAGCATCGCTCGCAACGCCTGCTGCTGCTTGCGAGTGGGGCGCATCAGGAACTTGTACGAGCGGCGCACGGCTATGCCCGTTCCTGCTGCGAATCGATGTATTGCTGCACCGCATCCGCGCTGAGCGCACCTGCTGATGCGGCGAAGTACGACGATGACCACAACGTCGGCAACCGAGATCTCAATCGCGGGAACTCCGCACGCAGCACGCGCGAGGTGAACCCCTTGAACTGGTTCGCCACGTACGAGGCCGACGACTTCGGATCATGTTCGACGAACACGTGCACCTGGTCGGGCATGACTTCAAGCGCTGGGATCTCCCACCCGCGCTCGGCCGCCTTATCCCGGAGCAGCTCCTCCAGACGTTCCGCGACCGGTCCATCAAGCACCGGGCGGCGGTACTTGGGGCACCACACCACGTGCAGCCCCAAGTCGTACACGCCGCCGGAGAAATGGCGAGCCCTCCTCGTCGCGGCCATGAGCTGATTATACAGGCAGTGCAGTTATAACTTGGAAGGGAGGAAGGCGAGGTTCAGCGCTTGTTTGCGACGCACGGTCGCAAAACGTAGCGCCGATCCACCCCGCGCCCAGGGCGGCGGGTTTCCTCGCCGAATGAGCGATGGATGTCACGGAGCTGTGGAGTCAGATCGCGCACTGGCTCGGGCGACATGCGCCGGTCACGGCAGCCGCTCTGCGTCCGCCAGTCCAGGAACCTGACTTCGTCGAGCTCGAGGGCGAGTTCTCCGTTGCACTGCCGGACGAGTTGCGAGCGCTGTGGATCTGCTGCGGTGGTACCGAGGGCGATGTGCTGGCCGACGTGCTGCCGCCGTTCTACACACCTTACGGCGCGCACCAGGCGTTGTCGGCGTGGCGCGATCACCGCAAGACCTGGACGGCGCAGTGGGACCGGCCGGCCTGCGACTACTACGCGGGATCGCCGGGATCGAGCTTCCACCCGTCGTGGATCCCGATCGCCGGTGATGGTTTCGCCGATGAGCTGGTGGTCGACCTGCGGCCGGGGCCGTTGCGCGGGTGCGTGCTGGAGTGGGAGCAGGAGCACGCGCAGGTGCTGCGGCCGGAGTGGCAGGGCATCACGGCGATGCTCGCCGACGTGCACCGAGCGCTGACCGACGGCGTCCCAGCCGGGCACAGCTACCCGACCGTGACCGAGGACGGCCGTCTGGACTGGCAAATCCGCTGATCAGATCCCCATCGGAGTTCCGGTGGGGATTTTCTCCGACCTACTAGTTGGTGTCACACACTAGTCGGTGTTACGTTGTAGTCATGGCGGAACGGACGACGGCCAGGCAGACGCAATGGCTGCGCGGGGTGCTCGACCTCGCGGTGCTGGCGCTGCTGGCCGAAGGCGGAGAGGGCTACGGCTACACGCTGCTGCAGCGGTTGGCCGAGGCCGGACTGCCGGACATGAAAGCCGGGACGCTCTACCCCCTGCTCAATCGGCTGGCCGCCGACGGCCTGCTGCAGGCGGAGTGGCGGGCGGGCGAAGGCGGCCCGGGTCGGAAGTTCTTCTCGCTGACCGATCAGGGCCGCGCCGCGCTGGCGGAGATGGGGCCGAAGTGGGTCGAGTTCGCCCGGAACTCGATCGCCGTTGTGGAACGAGGGGTGCGAGCATGATGACGCTGGACAAGTACACCGATGACCTGCACAAGGCGCTGCGCTTCCACGAGATATCCGGTGAGCGCGTGGGCGAGGTGCTCGCCGAGGTCGAGGCGCACGTGGCCGAGACCGGTGAGGACCCGGTGGACGCGTTCGGCAAGCCGCGCGACTACGCGCGGCAGGTCGCCGCGCAGCTCGACCCGGCCACCGGCAAGCGCTCCACCGGCGGCATCGTGCTCACCTTCGTCGCCATCGCGACGCTGGCCCTGTTCGGCCAGACCTTCTTCGGCGACGGGCTCGCCCTGGACGAGGCGGGGGTGGTCTACACGCTGCGCGACGTCGTGGCGCAGCCGCTCCTCCTGGTGGCGGTCGTCGTCGTGGCCCTGTTGGTCTACCTCGCTCGCACGGCCTCCGCGAGCAACAAGCTCTACGCCGGTGGGGCCGTCGTCGCGCTGATCGCGGGCTTGGGCGCCCAGGTGATCTGCAACAAGTACCTCGACGACGAGACTCCGGTCATCACCGCCCCGAGCCGGCTGATCCTCACCCTCGGCGTCGTCTTCCTCATCGGCATGTTCGCGATGCTCGCGCACTCCATCCGCCGAGGCCGGGTCCGCTACCCGAACAAGAATTGACGTCGTCCACCCGAACGCGAAGTGGCCTCAGGTTCCCACGGGGTGCCAGACCGTCTTGATCTCGGTGAAGGCGCGCAGCCGCTGCAGATCGGGTTCGCCGGTCCAGTCCGGTTCGCCGCGGACCGGCAGCACCCGCTTGACGGTGTCGGCGGCCGAGCGCGCGAGCTCGACGCGCAGCTCGGGGGAGGCCCCGGTCGGGTCCAGCGCGTTGACGTCGGCGTGGGAGGCCAGCCACGGGCCGAGCTCGGCGGCCCGGCCGGTCAGCACGTTGACCACCCCGCCCGGAACGTCCGAGGTGGCCAGCACCTCCGCGAGCGTGATCGCGGGCAGCGGCCGCTCGCCGGAGGCCACGACCACGCAGGTGTTGCCCGCGGCGATCACCGGAGCGGTCACGCTGACCAGCCCCAGCAGCGAGGACTCCTGCGGCGCCAGCACTCCCACGACCCCGGTCGGCTCGGGAGTGCTGAACGAGAAGTACGGGCCCGCAACCGGATTCGACGCGCCGAGCACCATCGCGATCTTGTCGGTCCAGCCCGCGTACCAGACCAGGCGATCCACTGCGGTATCCACAGTGGACAAAGCGGACTCCCGCGAGACGCCTTCGGCGGTGGAGACCTCGGCCGCGAACTGCTCGCGCCGCCCCTCCATCACCTCGGCGATGCGGAACAGCACCTGGCCCCGGTTGTAGGCGGTGGCACCGGACCAGCCGCCGAACGCCTTGCGGGCTGCGGCGACGGCGTCGCGCACGTCCTTGCGGGAGGCGTGCGCGACGTTGGCCTGGAACTCCCCGTCCGCAGAGGTCACGGCGAACACCCGTCCGGATTCGGAGCGCGGGAACGCGCCACCGATGTAGAGCTTGTAGGTCTTGGCGACGGCCAGCCGGCCGGCAACGTCAGACATCGAGGTACGCCTCCAAACCAGCCCGGCCGCCCTCGCGGCCGAACCCGGATTCCCGGTAGCCGCCGAAGGGCGCGGTCGGGTCGAACCGGTTGAACGTGTTCGCCCACACCACGCCCGCGCGCAGCTTCTGCGCCGCCCACAGGATCCGCGAGCCCTTCTCGGTCCAGATCCCGGCGGACAGCCCGTAGGGCGTGTTGTTGGCCTTGGCGATCGCCTCGTCGGGCGTGCGGAACGTCAGCACCGACAGGACGGGACCGAAGATCTCCTCGCGGGCGATCCGCATCGACTGCTGCACCTCGGAGAACACCGTCGGCGCGAAGAAGAAACCGCGTTCCGGCAGCCGGCAAGGGCTGCTCCAGCGCTGGGCGCCTTCGGCGGAACCGCCCTCGACGAGCTCGGTGATCTTGCTGAGCTGCTCGGCGGAGTTGATGGCGCCGACGTCGGTGTTCTTGTCCAGCGGGTCACCCACGCGCAGCGTGCTCACCCGCGCGCGCAGCTTCTCCAGCAGTTCCTCGGCCACGGTCTCCTGCACCAGCAGCCGGGAACCTGCGCAGCACACGTGGCCCTGGTTGAAGAAGATGCCGTTGACGATGCCCTCGACGGTCTGGTCCAGGGGCGCGTCGTCGAAGACGATGTTGGCGGCCTTGCCGCCCAGCTCCAGCGTCAGCTTCTTGCCGGTCCCGGCCACGGTCCGCTGGATCTGCTTGCCGACCTCGGTCGAGCCGGTGAAGGCCACCTTGTCCACGTCGGAGTGCGCCACCAGCGCGGCCCCGATGTCACCGGCACCCGGCACGATGTTGACCACGCCCGCCGGCAGCCCGGCCTGGTGGCAGATGTCGGCGAACACCAGCGCGCTCAGCGGAGTCGTCTCGGCGGGCTTGAGCACCACGGTGTTGCCGCAGGCCAGCGCCGGCGCGATCTTCCACGCCAGCATCAGCAGCGGGAAGTTCCACGGGATCACCTGTCCGGCCACGCCCAGCGATTTCGGGTTGGGCCCGAAACCGGCGTGGTCGAGCTTGTCGGCCCAGCCGGCGTGGTGGAAGAAGTGCGCGGCGGCGGTGGGGACGTCGACGTCGCGGGATTCCTTGATGGGCTTGCCGTTGTCCAGCGTCTCCAGCACCGCCAGCTCGCGGGAGCGCTCCTGGATGAGCCGCGCGATCCGGAACAGGTGCTTCGCCCGCTCCTTGCCCGGCAGCTTCGACCACACCTGGTCGTGGGCGCGGCGCGCGGCGGCGACCGCCCGGTCCACGTCGCCGGTGTCGGCCGAGTACACCTCGGCGAGGGTTTCCTCGGTCGCAGGGTTGATGGTCTTGATGGTCTGCCCGCCGCCGTCGACGAACTCGCCGTCGACGAACATCCGGTAGTTCGGCTTGAGGTCGGCGAGCTCGCGCGACTCCGGCGCGGGCGCGTACTCCCAAGGGCTGGTCATCAGTCCACCGCCACGTGATCGGGGCCGCTGTAGTGGCCTTCGAGCTGGGTTCGCCGCTGCATCAGCAGATCGTTGAGCAGGCTGGACGCGCCGAACCGGAACAGGTCGGGGGTGAGCCACTCGGGGCCGGCGACCTCGTGCACCGCCACCAGGTAGCGGATCGCGTCCTTGGTGTTGCGGATGCCGCCCGCGGGTTTGACGCCGCGCAGCTCACCGGTCGAGTCCCGCCAGTCGCGCACGGCCTGCAGCATCAGGTGCGTGACCGGCAGCGTCGCGGCGGGGGAGACCTTGCCGGTGGAGGTCTTGATGAAGTCTCCTCCGGCCAGCAGCGCCAGCCATGACGCCCGGCGCACGTTGTCGTAGGTCGCCAGCTCGCCGGTCTCCAGGATGACCTTGAGGTGGGCGTCCCCGCAGGCGGCCTTGACGGCCTTGATCTCGTCGAAGACCTGCCCGTAGCGCCCGGCCAGGAACGCGCCCCGGTCGATGACCATGTCGATCTCGTCGGCTCCGGCGGTCACGGCGTGCTCCACGTCGGCCAGCTTCACGGCCCGCGCGGCTCGCCCGGAGGGGAACGAGGTGGCCACCGAGGCCACGTGGATCCCGGACCCGTCGAGCTCGGCGACGGCGGTGGCGGCCAGGTCGGAGTACACGCACACGGCTGCGACCCGCGGAACCCCGTCCTGCCCGGGGTCGGGCCGCCGAGCCTTGGCGCACAGCGCCCGGACCTTGCCCTCGGTGTCGGCGCCTTCCAGGGTCGTCAGGTCGACCATGGAGATCGCGGTGTCGATGGCCTGCATCTTGGAGTTCTTCTTGATGCTCCGGGTGCCCAGCCCGGCGGCCCGCTGCTCCAGCCCCACCTGGTCGACGCCAGGAAGACCGTGCAGGAACCGGCGCAGCGACCGGTCATCCCGCACGGCGTCGTCAAGATCGAACGGCGTCCATGCCATGCCCGGCAGTCTAGGTCCAGACCTCCGGGTGGGCGTCCGGATGGAGCGTTCACGCCAAATCGCCCATGACCGGTAAACCCTGCTCCCGGCCACCCGCCGCCATAACCACACCTGGCTCAACCCAGCCAACGCCCCCGAAGAACCAGGCGCCGCCACCCACCCGGGACCCCACACCGAACCCCCGATGCCAGGAGGCCCCGGAATACCGCAGTAATCGGGCACCTGATTACTGCGGTATTCCGGGTGAGGTGACCGAGGCGTTACGGGGTCACGGGTGGTGTTGCTGGTTGCGGAGGCCGGAGAGGAAGTCGTTCCACCGCTCACGGCTGAAGGCGAGGGTGCCGCTCTCGCGGTCCTTGGTGTCGCGAACCCCGACCACCTCGTCGGTGACCGCGACCTCGACGCAGTAGGAGTTGTTCGCGCTGCGGCTCGACTTTCGCCACGCGGTGTCGGCTAAGCGAACAGAATTCATGCATCGAACTGTAGTTGTCGGTCAGCGGCCACGAAAGGCATTTGTGATGAGGTCAAGGGAGTCTTCCCTGGTGAGGGCGCTCCTGCTTGCTTCACCATGAGCAAGGCCGTATTCACGGGTCGCCATTGCATCCATGATCAGTTGTGTCGATGTGACGGTCTCCTGCCACAGCAGTGCGGGGAGCCTTCCGCTCGGGAAGGTCATCAGCGCGAACCCCGACCCACCCATCGCCGGGTGCCCGGTCGCATCGAACGGGACCACGCGGAGATCGAGCGAAACCGGATTCCGGTGGATCAGATCGGCGAGGTGCTTCAGCTGCGCGGCGTGGACTTCAGGGCCACCTACCTGCTGTCTCACAGCTGCTTCGCCCATGACGGCTGCCATTTGAAGTGGCTCGTCACCGGATATCCGACTCTGGCGGGTGATGCGGCATTGGATGCGGCGATCGACTTCTGCCAGCCGAAGGTTCGGTGCACCGGCCTCGATGATCGCCCGTGCGTAGTCAGGGGTCTGGAGCAAGCCGTTCACGAGGTCGCCGTCGTACGTCCGCAGGCTTTCCGCGCCGTGTTCGAAGCCGAAGAAGCGGAGGAGTTCATCGCTGAACAGGGCTGAGTACTTGGTCCACCACCCGCGTTGGGTGGCCTGTTCGCGCAGTTCCCGGAGCTCGTCGGCCTCTTCGGTGTCGATCTCGTAGAGCTCGATCAGTTCGTTGAGCCTGCCCTCGGAGAGATTCTTCTTGCCGTTCTCGACGTCGGACAGGTACGCCGCCGCCACGCCCGTCTGCTTCGCCGCGCTGGCTGAGCGAAACCCGCGTTCCTCGCGCCTCTCTCGGAGCCGAAGGCCGATCGCCCACATCGCGACGGTGGCGGAGATCGGTGCCATGTGAGCCTCCCGGGTGATCTACAAGCTGAAGATCCAACTCGATTGGTTGATGCCTGTAGGTAATTAACCGACTGTCTTCTATCTTGATCTCAAGCGGTGACGATAGCAACACGCAGGGTCATCGCCGGCGGTGGCGCCGGTCGGTCTTCCTCCCCCGACTCCCGGCCGGCGCTCCGCGTCCGACGATCACCGGGAGGAAACGTGTCCGAGCTCTTCAACGGCGAGCAGCTGGTCGCTTACTGGCGTCCGCACGGCGGCCTCCGCCACGCCCTGCACCCCGCCGAACCGCCGCACCCGGGCCAGGTCCGCGAAACCCTCTGCGGCGAGACGATCAACCTGGGCAAACCGACCGCGATCGACTGGCTGTCCCCGACCTGCGACACCTGCTGGCTGACCGCCACCGCGACCCGCGGCCGCCTTCACCCGCCCCGGGGCGATTCCCGCTGAAGTCCTCCGACCGTGGGAGTGCGCTCGGCCGGAGATGGGTAGTCCCCTGGGGCCATGAGCGGTCACGCATGTGTTCTGGAGGTCTGAGATGAAGGCCGTCGTGTACCAAGAGCCTTACCGGGTTGCTGTGAATGAGGTGGAGAGTCCGAGGATCCAGCATCCCAGCGACGTGATCGTGCGGGTGACCTCGACCGCGATCTGCGGCTCGGACCTGCACATGTACGAGGGGCGCACGGCCGCTGAGCCGGGAATCGTGTTCGGGCACGAGAACATGGGCGTCGTCGAGGAGCTCGGCGAGGGCGTCGTCGGCCTGAGCAAGGGCGACCGGGTGGTGATGCCGTTCAACGTCGCCTGCGGGTTCTGCAAGAACTGCATGGCGGGCAACACCGGCTTCTGCCTGACCGTGAACCCCGGGTTCGCGGGCGGGGCCTACGGCTACGTCGCGATGGGGCCCTACACCGGTGGGCAGGCCGAGTACCTGCGGGTCCCGCACGCCGACTTCAACTGCCTGAAGCTGCCCTCCGGCAGCGAGCACGAGACCGACTTCGTGCTGCTGGCCGACATCTTCCCGACCGGCTACCACGGGTGCGAGCTCGCGCAGGTGTCGCCGGGCGAGACCGTCGCGGTGTACGGGGCGGGGCCGGTGGGCCTGATGGCCGCCTACTCCGCGCTGCTGCGGGGCGCGTCCCGGGTGTTCTGCGTGGACCGCGTCTCGGAGCGGTTGGCCAAGGCCGAGGAGATGGGTGCGATCCCGATCGACTTCTCGCAGGGCGATCCGGTTCAGATGATCAAGGAACGCACCGACGGCGAGGGGACCGACAAGGGCGTCGACGCCGTCGGCTACCAGGCCCAGGTCGGCGACGCGTCCAAGGAAGAACCCGCCATCGTGCTCAACTCGCTGATCGAAACCGTGCGCCCGACCGGGCGTCTCGGCGTGCCCGGCCTCTACGTGCCCGCGGATCCGGGCGGTCCGTCGGAGGACGCCAAGAAGGGCATGCTGCTGGTGTCGATCGGGAGGATGTTCGAGAAGGGCCAGGTCGTCGGCACCGGCCAGTGCAACGTCAAGCGATACAACCGCCAGTTGCGCGACATGATCATCTCGGGTCGGGCGAAGCCGAGCTTCGTCGTCTCCCACGAGCTGTCGCTGGACGACGCCCCTGATGCCTACAGCAAGTTCGATCAGCGCATCGAGGGGTACACGAAGGTCGTCCTGCACCCGTAGACGTGCGATCGGAGACACGTTCGCGCAAGTCGGTACGTCGGGGGTGGAAAGCGGCCGTTACGGTTGTCCGTCATGGACGTTCGGGTCGTGGACCACCCCCTGGCGAAGTCGCGGTTGTCGACGATGCGCGATGCGCGCACCAACAGCGCCGCCTTCCGCGCGGCGTTGCAAGAGCTCACGCTGATGCTCATCTACGAAGCGACCCGCGACGCCGAACTGGCGGAGGAGCCCATCCACACGCCGGTGGCCAAGACCACCGGCTACCGGATCGCGAACCCGCCGCTGCTGGTCCCGGTGCTGCGCGCCGGGCTGGGCATGGCCGACCAGGCGCACCGGTTGATCCCGGAGGCTCAGATGGGCTTCGTCGGGCTCGCCCGGGACGAGGAGACCCTGCAGCCCACCCCGTACCTGGAGTCGCTGCCCGCGGACCTCACCGGCATCCCGGTGCTGGTGCTGGACCCGATGCTGGCCACCGGCGGTTCGATGGTGCACACGATCGAGCTGCTGGTCGAGCGCGGCGCCACCGACGTCACCGCCATCTGCACCCTCGCCGCGCCCGAGGGCGTCCGGCGCCTCGAAGAGGCCGGCCTGCCGGTGAACGTGGTGACGGCGAGCATCGATGATCGGCTCAACGAATCGGGCTTCATCGTTCCCGGTCTCGGCGATGCCGGGGACCGCGAGTACGGGGCCGTCTGACCCCACGACCCGTTCGCGATACCGCGTCGGAGCGCGGGCGCAACGCGAAGTTCAGCGCCAATTAGGGCATTTGATCAGCACTCGTTTGCCCCTTCCGTGGCACGCTGAGTTCGTGGTTTCACCGCGAAGACACACGAACCGCTGGTCGTTGGTGCTCGGTGCGGTCGCCGTGGGGGTGTTGGTCCGCAGCGTGCGCACGATGCGCCAGACGCGCGCCATCGCGTCGCTGCGGGAACCCCGATCGGGTGAGGTCGCGCCGCCGAAGGTCACCGTGGTCGTCCCCGCCCGCAACGAAGCCGCTGTCCTCGCCGACTGCCTGAACTCGATCGTGTCGCAGACCCACGGCACCCAGCACGAAGCGCTGCTGCGGGTGCTCGTGGTCGACGACGGCTCCACCGACGGGACCGGCGAGATCGCCCGCGAGTTCGCCCGCCGCGACCCGCGCGTGGTGCCGGTGCGGGTGGACTCGCCGCCGCCCGGCTGGGGCGGCAAGGTGCACGCGATGCACGTCGGCGTGGAGGCCGCCGGTCCGCCGGAGGCCGGTGAGTGGCTGCTGTTCCTCGACGCCGACACGGTCGCCGCGCCCGATCTGCTCAGCCGCCTGCTGGCCACGGCCGACGCCATCGAGGCCGACCTCGTCTCCACCCCCGGCGGCCCGCCTGCGGCCCGCTCGGCGACCTGGCCGCTGCTGATGCCGCCCGGGTTGCAGCTCATCGGCGAGAACGCCTCACCGGACGGCCGGGGTCGCAAGGCGTTCGCCATCGGCCACTGCATCCTGGTGCGCCGCTCGCACTACGAGAAGGTCGGCGGCTGGGCCGCGTTCGCCGCGATCCGCAACGAGGACGTCGCGATCGCCACCGCCGTGCGCGACCACGGCGGCACCACGCGCACCGTCGACGGCCTCGACCACCTGCGCACCAGCGGGATGGACCCCTTCGAGCAGGGCTGGGCGTCGTTCCGGAAGAGCTTCGTGGCGGGCACCAAGGGCTCGGCACCGGTGCTGGCGGCCATCGGCCTCGGCCAGATCGCGATGTCGCTGGCCGCGCCGCTGTCGGTGCTGGTGGGGCGCGGACGTCGGCCCGTGCTGACCGCGCTCGGGCTCGTCGGCTGCGCCGCGCAGGGCGCCGCCCACGCCGGGACGGCGAGGATCATGCGGGCGAACCCCGAGCTCGCGCCGCTGGCACCGATCAGCGGGGCGCTGTTCGGCGTGCTCCTGCTCGACGGCGCCGTGCGCGCCCACCAGGGCCGCGACCAGTGGAAAGGTCGTCGTTCGAGTTTCTAGAAGAGCGGCCCGGCCGGACGGGCCGGCCGGGCCATCGCGTTGATTCGAGAAGGATCTTCAGAGACGGTCAGCCCACGGAGTCGCTACGCAGTCTGCGCATCGCGATCGGTGCGCCTGCCAGGTCCTCCTCGTTGCACATCAACTTCAGGTCGTAGTACGGGGCGCCGTCTCGATCGTCGTAATCGAGATGAACCGCGATCACATCGATCGGTTCGCCGAGCCAGTTCTGGGCCTCGCGAAGCCACTTGGCGGATCGTTCCAAAGCCGCCGGTAGGTCGTCGTCACGGAACTCGACCGGCCGGTAGGGAACGCCCTGAACCTGGTCGTGAGGACCAGAAGGCTTGGGGAGATCCACGGAGACGCCGGAGTCATCGAGTTCGAGTCGGATCGTTTCCTCACTCACTGTCGCAGGGTAACGCGTACGGCCCCGGAAATGCTGCTGGAGGGCCTGCGGATTCCTCGACGGTCACGAGGAGCGGGTGGCGGCTGATTACGATGAGCGAAGGTGCGGGGCGCCCCGAACATCGCACGTGATGAGGGAAGGCGGGCTCTGTCCGGGGCGCCCCGCCGTCGTCAAGGGGCGCGCCCCGACGACACGATCAGGTTATAGGAGAGGCCCCAACCAAGATCAACTGGGTGGTCCCGGGACCACCTACGGCATCAGGTTCGCGGCCACCGTGGCGCCCAGCTCCCAGCAGGAATCCAGATCGGACTTCTCCGGCGCGCCCAGGACGGTCGCGGGCTCGGCCGCCTGCTGCCAGCCCAGCCCGGTGGTGATCGAGGTGATCGCGCGCTGCGCTCCCTCGATGCCCTCGTTGCCGTGCACGTAGTAGCCGAACGGCCGTCCGCTGGTCGCATCCAGGCAGGGGTAGTAGATCGTGTCGAAGAAGTGCTTCAGCGCGCCCGAGATGTATCCCAGGTTGGCCGGGGTCCCCAGCAAGTAGCCGTCGGCGTCGAGGACGTCGGAGGCGGTGGCGCTCAGCGCGGGCCGCCGCACGACCTCGACCCCCTCGATCTCGTCGGTCGTCGCACCTGCCACCACCTGCTCGAACATCGCCTGCATGCCGGGCGAGGGCGTGTGGTGCACGATCAGCAGCTTGGCCATCTACTCCTCCACCAGGGCCGTCACGGCTCGGGTGAGCTCGTCCAGGCGGTCCGCGGCGCGCTGCTTGGCCTCCGCCAGCGGCAGCTCGCCGACCTGCTCGACCACCTGCAGGTAGCACTTGAGCTTCGGTTCGGTTCCCGACGGGCGGATCACCACGCGCAGCCCGCCGTCGCCGGTGACCACCAGCGCGTCGGTGTCCGGCAGCAGGTCGCGCGTCCGCACGGCCGTTCCCGCCAGCTCCTGCGGCGGTTCGCCGCGCAGCCGCTCCATGATCCGCGGGATCACCGCCAGGTCCGTCACCCGCACGGACACCTGGCCCGTCTGGTGCACGCCGTGCTCGGTGAACAGCTCGTCGAGCAGGTCCAGCAGGTGATCGCCCGAGGCCAGCAGGCTCGCGGTCAGGTCGCAGGCCAGCACCGCCGCCGAGATGCCGTCCTTGTCGCGCACCCGGTCGGGGTCGACGCTGTGCCCCAGCGCCTCCTCGTAGGCGTACACCAGGCCGGTTCCCTCGCCGTCGCCCGCGCGCACCAGCCACTTGAACCCGGTGAGCGTCTCGGCGTAGCGGACCCCGAACTCGGCGGCGATCGAACGCAGCATGCTGGAGGACACGATCGTCGTGGCGACCAGCGGGTCCGGCGCCGATTCATCCAAAGTGGACAGGACGTGCCAGGCCAGCAGAACGCCGGTCTCGTCGCCGCGCAGCATCCGCCAGGTGCCGGCCTCGCGCACGCCCAGCGCGCACCGGTCGGCATCCGGGTCCAGCGCGATCGCGAGATCCGCGTTGATGTCCTCGGCCAGCTGCAACAACTCGTCCGTCGCGCCGGGCTCCTCCGGGTTCGGGAAACCCACGGTCGGGAAGTCCGGGTCCGGTTCGGACTGCGAGGCCACGAAGTGCACGTCGTCGAAACCCGCGCGCTGCAACGCCCTGCGCAAGGTCTTCGCGCCGACGCCGTGCAGCGCCGTCGCCGCCACCCGGACCTCGCGGTCGCCGCCGCGCGGCAACGCCGACACCCGGGCCAGGTAGTCGTCCTGGCCGGACTCCAGCAGCGTCCAGTTCTGCTTGCGCGACACCGCGTTCGCCGCAGGCGTCTTGGCGATCGCCGCCTCGATCTCGGCGTCGGCCGGGCCCACCAGCTGGACGCCGCCACCCAGGTAGAGCTTGAAACCGTTGTCCTGCGGGGGGTTGTGCGACGCCGTGATCTGGATCCCGGCCACCGCGTCCAGCGCCCGCGCGGCGTGGGCGACCACCGGCGTCGGCAGCGGCTCCGGCAGCACCCGCACGTCGAAGCCCACCGCCGCCAGCACACCCGCGACGTCCTGGGCGAAATCCTCCGAACCGTGCCGGGCGTCCCTGCCCACCACCACGATCCCGCCGCCGAGCCCCTGCTGCACCAGCCAGCTCGCGACCCCGGCGGTGGTGCGCACGACCACCGCCCGGTTCATGCCGTTGGCACCCGCGCGCACCGGGGCGCGCATCCCCGCCGTGCCGAAGCGCGGCATGCCCGACATCCGGTCGGCCAGCTCGGGCGAGTCGAGGAGTTCCCGCAGCTCGTCCTGGGCGCGAGGGTCGACGTCGTCGGCGATCCACTGCTCCGCGGCCGCCCGGACATCCGGCTGGGTCACGCCGCCTCCAGCAACGCCCGCAGCAACCGGCCCATCCGCGATGCCGAAACCCTGCCCGCCTCCAGGACCTCCTCGTGGTTGAGCGGCTGACCGCTCAACCCGGCCGCCAGGTTCGTCACCAGTGACAAGCCGAACACCTCGGCGCCCAGCGACCGCGCGGTGATGGCCTCCAGCACGGTCGACATGCCCACCAGGTCAACGCCGAGGGTGCGCAGCATCCGGATCTCGGCCGGGGTCTCGAAGTGCGGACCCGGCAGACCCGCGTAGACGCCCTCCTCCAGCGAGGAGTCGATGCCGTGCGCCAGTTCCCGCAGCCGCGGCGAGTAGAGGTCGGTCAGGTCCACGAAGTTCGCGCCCACCAGCGGCGACAGCGAGGTCATGTTGATGTGGTCGCTGATCAGGACCGGCTGCCCGACCTGCATGCCCTCGCGGATGCCGCCCGCCGCGTTGGTGAGCATCACCGTCCGGCACCCGGCCGCTACGGCGGTCCGCACGCCGTGCGCGACCTTCACGATGCCGTGGCCCTCGTACATGTGGGTGCGGCCGAGGATGACCAGCACGCGCTTGTCGCCCACGGGCACCGAGCGCATCTTGCCGGTGTGCCCGACGGCGCCCGGCTTGGCGAAGCCCGGCAGCTCGTCCATGCCGATCTCGGCTTCGGGCGTCCCGATCTCGTCGGCGGCGGGCTGCCAGCCGGAACCGAGGACGACGGCCAGGTCGTGGCCGTCGGCACCCGTGAGCTCGGCGAGCTTCGCCGAAGCCTCGTGGGCGAGGGCGGACGGGTCGGAGATGTTCGTAGCGGTCACGGCCGGGCAGCTTAGTCTCTCCGTTTTTCCGGCGCGTGCTCGTCCGCCTCACCTGCGGTCGGTTTTGGTCCGAACTGACCGGGCAAATGGGACATCGAGCGTGGACGGTTCGGACCAGAACCGCCATTGGCGACGACGATCCGCAGCGGGCCGGTGCTCGCGACCGGTCCGCGGCCTCAGTCGGCGGGTTCGAAGGTGGGGAGCACCTGGTCCAACAGGGCCTCCGCCTTCTGCCACTGATCCGGACTGCTGGTCACCCGGACGATCCAGAGGTCGTCGCCGGATTGCCGCAACGCCGCCGTGGTGCGGCGCTCGATCTCCTTAGCCGGACCGCTGAGCAGCTGCTCCACCTTGGTCGAGTAGACGACCCTGCGCACGCCGTTGACCGTGTGGAAGCTGTTGACGGTGACGTCGGCCGCCGGGCCGCCGATCGCTCGCGGCAGCTGCGTCTGGTAGCCGTCCAGCGTCAGACCCCTGTCGAAGTAGCCGCCGTAGCGCTGCACCGCGACCTCCGTGGCCCCATCAGCGGACACGAACGCGACCACCGAGTTGTTCGAGAGGTCGTTGCGCTCGCTGTGGAAGGTGCGCCACCCGGCCGGAGCCATGATCGAGAACTCGCCGCCGTTGGGTGCTGCCGAGTGCTTCGCGTTCTCCCTGTGCGGCGTCAGCGCCGGAAGCGCCGGGTTCGGGTCCGAGGTGGACGGTGGCTCCAGCTCCGGCAGCAGCGACTGGCCGGCCATCAGTCGCGTCGCCGCGAACGAGCCGATCAGCGCAGCGGTGAACAGCAGCAGCGCTGCCAGCACCAGCGCGAACGCGCGCAGCGGACGGCGCTTCTTCTTCGGCGGGTCGTGCAGCGCGAACGGTGGCGGACCGGGATCGGCCGCCAGCGGCGCCGAACCGGTGAGCTGCGGAGCGGGCGGGATCGACGGTTTGTCCTGAGAGGTCTGCTGCAGCACCCGCTGCCGGACCCGGACGGTCGGCGCTTCGGGATCCAGCAGCATCGCGAACGGACGGGCGCCCGGCTCCGGCAGCAGGTGCTGCAACCGGCGCCGCACCTCCGTCAAGGGCATCCGCTGCGCCGGGTCCTTGACCATCAGCGCCCGGATCACGTCGCCCACCGCGCCCGGCCGGTGCAGCGTCGGAACGGGACCGCGCACGACCTCGGTGACCGTCGCGAGTGGATCGTCGCCCACGTCGTAGGGCGGGCGACCCTCGGCGGCGGCGAACAGCGTGGCGCCCAAACCCCACAGGTCCGCGGTGGCCGTCACCGCTTCTCCGGCGGCGACCTCGGGGGCGATGTAGGCCGGAGTTCCCAGCAGGATCCCGGTGTTGGTGAGCGTGTGCTCGGCGACGTTGCGGGAGATGCCGAAATCGCTGACCTTCAACCGTCCGTCGTCGCCGATCAGCACGTTGCCCGGTTTGACGTCGCGGTGCACGATCCCGGCCCGGTGCGCGGCGTCCAGCCCGGCCGCGACGCCGTCGGCGATCACCGCGAGCTGGTTGTCGTCGAGCGCGCCGTGGTCGTCGAGGATCGCCGCCAGGCTCTGCGACGGGACGAGCTCCATCACCACGAACGGCTCGTCCTGATCGCGCGCGACGTCGTAGAGCGTCACCACGTTGGGGTGCGACAGCACCGCGATGGCGCGTGCCTCGCGCAGCGCGCGTTCGCGCAGTTCGGCCGCCTCTTCCTCCGGCATTCCCGGCGCGAGCTTGACCTGCTTGACGGCCACCGGGCGATGCAGCAGTTCATCTGTGCCGTACCACACGGTGCCCATCGCGCCGCCGCCGAGCTTGCGCTCCAGGCGGTACCGGTCGGCGATCAGCCGGCCGATGCCGGCGAGGGTGTTCTGGTTGTCGGTGGGCACGGCCACATTTTCCACCTTCGGTCCGACAGTCGGGCCGGAACGGGTCCGAAGACCTCCGAAAACTCAGCGGCGAGACTTCGACCACCGGGAGATCGCCCAGGTCGGGAGACGATGTTACGCCACGTGAAGAATCCCACTCGCAAAGTCGCGGTGTCGTACCGTTTTCGAGGCGAACATTATTTCGGCGCAACGAAAAACCGCCTCCCAGCGGCCCGGACGCTCCGTTGCGCGGTGTTGGCGCGAGCCGGGTGCGTGCAGATAACTTGTCAGTGGTCGGACCTTCCGGACATCCGCGACGACTGATCGCGTCGTGGTGCGCGGACCTCCTGGGTGGCGAATGATCGGACGAGGCTGGCAGGCATGACAACAGCGGTGCGGAGGAGGTGCTTTGTTCGGCTTCGTCATCGCGCACCTGTTGGTGGCCGTGCTCCTGCCGCTGGTGGCCCGGCGCAACACCCGCGCAGCGTTCCTGATCGCCGCGATCCCACCCGCCGCGGCCGCCGTCTGGCTGCTCGCCCGCACCCCGCAGGTGCTCGCGGGCGCGACGATCATCGAGACCGTGCCCTGGGTGCCGCTGATCGGTCTGAACTTCGGCTTCCGCCTGGACGCGCTCGCGCTGGTGATGACCATCCTGGTCTGCGGCCTGGGCGTGCTGGTGCTGATCTACGCCGACTCCTACTTCGCCCGAGGACGCGGTGACGCGCGGCGTTCCGCACCGCTGCTGCTGGGCTTCGCCGGAGCGATGCTCGGACTGGTCGTGGCCGACGACCTCACCACCGTCTACATCTTCTGGGAACTGACCACGGTCTGCTCGTTCCTGCTGGTCGGGCAGGCGGGCATCAGCCGCGAATCCCGCCGATCGGCGCTGCAGGCGCTGATGATCACCAGCCTCGGCGGTCTGGTCATGCTGCTCGGCTTCGTCGTGCTGGGCGAGACGGCGGGCACCTACCGGATCTCCGAGCTCATCGCCCACCCGCCGACCGGCACCGCCACCGCCGTGGCCGCGGTGCTGATCCTGGTGGGCGCGTTCACCAAGTCCGCGCAGCTGCCCTTCCACAACTGGCTGCCCGCCGCCATGGTCGCCCCCACCCCGATCAGCGCCTACCTGCACGCGGCGTCGATGGTCAAAGCCGGTGTCTTCCTCGTCGCCCGGCTCGGCCCGATCTTCGCAGCGCAGCCCGAATGGCGCGTTCCGGCCGTGGTGTTCGGCCTGGCCACCATGCTCTTCGGCGGCTGGCGCGCGCTGCACGAGCACGACCTGAAGAAGCTGCTGGCCTACGGCACGGTCAGCCAGCTCGGCTTCCTGATGGTGCTCTTCGGCGCGGGCAGCCACGACGCCGCGCTCGCCGGAGCGACGATGCTGCTGGCGCACGGCCTGTTCAAGGCCACCCTGTTCCTGGTCGTCGGCATGATCGACCACCAGGCCGGCACCCGCGACATCCGCAAGCTCTCCGGGCTCGCCGCCCGCCAGCCGTGGCTCGCGGTGATCGCCGCCCTCGCCGCTGCGTCGATGGCGGGACTGCCGCCGATGCTCGGCTTCCTCGGCAAGGAGGCCGCGTTCGGCGCGTTCCTGTCCGGCCCAGCGGGTGCCGCGGTCGACGTCTTCCTGGTGCTCGGCTCGATGCTCACCGTCGCCTACAGCCTGCGCATGTGGTTCGGCGCCTTCGGGACCAAACCCGGGCTCGCGCCGACCACCGTCAAACCCGCCGACCTGCAAGCCCTGATCCCCGCCGGGCTGCCCGCGCTCGCCGGCCTGCTGCTGGGCGTCGCCTACCCGGTGGCCCACGAGCTCGCCGACGGCTACGCGACGTCCTACGAGTCCGTCGGCAAGCCCGCCGAGCTCGCGCTGTGGCACGGCTTCAGCCTCCCGCTCGCGCTGTCGGTGCTCGCCGTCGCCGGTGGCCTGGGGCTGCACCGGGCGCGCACCCCGCTCACCGCCTGGCGCAACCGGCTCCCGCAGCCGCTCAACGCCCAGCGCGGCTACGAGCGGATCACCGCGCTGCTGGAACGCGTCGCGGTCGCCGTCACCGCGCGCACCCAGGTGGGTTCGCTGCCCACCTACCTCGGCATCATCCTGGTGACGGTCGTGGCCATCCCCGGATCGGCCCTGCTGATCCAGTTCACCGTGCCCGACGACCTGCGCGCCTACGACAACCTGCTGCAGGTGCCGCTGAGCCTGGGCGTGGTGCTCGCCGCGCTGGCCGTGCTGCGCGCCCACCGCCGGCTCACCGCGGTGCTGCTGGTCGGCGTCATCGGCTACGGCATCGGTGGGCTGTTCATCGTCGACGGCGCACCGGACCTCGCGCTCGCCCAGTTCCTGGTGGAGACGCTGACCGTCGTGGCGTTCGTGTTCGTGCTGCGCAGGCTCCCGGAGCGCTTCACGCAGGCCGACTCGTCGAAGGCCATCCGGATCCCCAAGGCGATCATCGCGAGCGCCGCCGGACTGTTCGTCGCCTTGGCCGCGATCGGCTTCAGCTCGGCGCGCCAGGCACCGCCGGAGGCCAGCCAGTACTTCATGGATCACGCGGAGAAGGGCGCCGGGGCCACCAACGTGGTCAACGCGATCATCGTGGACTTCCGCGCCTTCGACACCGTCGGCGAGATCGCCGTCCTCGCGGTGGCCGCGACCGGTGTCGCCAGCCTGATCCTGGCCTCCAGGCACGAACGCCGGAGGCGCGAGCAGACGCAGCAGCAGGAGGTGCGCAAGTGAGTCCCTCGACCAAGCCGTCATGGACGAGCTGGGACGCGCCGACCGAGCGCTGGCTGCTGTCCGGTTTCCGCCGCGAAGGCCAGGCCCGCTCGGTGCTGCTGGAGCTGGTCGCGCGCATCGTGTTCCCGACCGTGCTGGTGCTGTCGATCTACCTGCTGTTCGCCGGGCACGACCGCGCGGGCGGCGGCTTCACCGGCGGCCTGGTGGCCGGGCAGGCGTTCCTGCTGCGCCACCTCGCCGGTGGCCGCATGGACGACAGCGCCGTGGTCTCGATGCGACCGCCGGTGCTGATCGGCCTCGGCCTGACGATCGCCTGCGTCTCGGCGTTCCTGCCGCTGCTCTTCGGTGGCCAGCTGCTGGAGACCGCGATCTACAAGTTCACCCTGCCGCTGCTCGGCGAGATCAAGTTCGTCAGCAGCGTCGTCCTCGACACCGGTGTGTTCCTGCTGATCGTGGGCGTGGTGCTGGACCTGCTGCGCACCCTCGGCTCGGGCATCGAGGCCGATGCCGACGCGGCGGCGAGGGGGCGGCGATGACCATCAACCTGACCGTCGCGTTCGCCATCGCGGTCCTCTACTCGGTGGGTTTCTACCTGCTCATGCAGCGTTCCCTGATGCGGATCCTGCTGGGCATCGTGGTCCTCGGCCACGGCTCGAACCTGCTGCTGCAGATCGCGGGCGGCCCGCCCGGACGCCCCCCGATGCTCGACGTCGCCCGCCCGGAGGAGATGACCGATCCGCTGCCGCAGGCCATGGCGCTGACCGCCATCGTGATCACCTTCGCGCTCACCACGTTCCTGCTGGCGCTGGCCTACCGGTCCTGGACGCTGCTGGGCCACGACGAGGTCCGCGACGACGTCGAGGACCGCCGGATCCAGCGGTTGGAGAAGCGGCTGGAGTCCGGTGATGAGTCGGACGACGAGGACTCGACGGACGACGAGAAGTCGACGGAGGACGAACCGGCGAAGGAGGCGGCGCAGTGACGGTTCTGGTCGCCCTGCCGGTCCTGCTGCCGCTGGCCGCCGCCGGACTCTCGCTGGCCCTCGGCCGCTTCGCCGACGTGCAGCGGATCCTCGGCCTGCTGGTGCTGGGCGTGATCATCGCCGACGCGGCGGTGCTGCTCTACGCCTCCGACCAGAGCGGGCCCGTGGTGCTGCAGATGGGCGCGTGGCCGGCTCCCTTCGGCATCACGCTCATCGCCGACCGGCTCTCGTCGTTGCTGCTGCTGGTGTCCTCGGTCGTGACGTTCGCGGTGCTGATCTACTCGATCGGGCAGCGCATCACCGACTACGGCCGGGAGCGCTCCAGCACGACGTTCCACCCGATGTACCTGATGCTGTGCGCGGGCGTGTCCCTGGCGTACCTCACCGGCGATCTGTTCAACCTCTTCGTCGCCTTCGAGATCATGCTCAGCTCGTCGTACGTGCTGATCACCCGCCGCACCACCTCCACCCGGGTCCGCGCGGGCATGACCTACACGATCGTCAGCCTCGCCTCGTCGCTGCTGTTCATCACCATGATCGCGCTGGTCTACGCCTCGACCGGCACGGTCAACCTCGCCGACCTGGGCACCAAGGTCGCCGACCTGCCCCGCGGCCTGCAGATCGCGCTGGCGCTGCTCGTGGTGATCGTGTTCGGCGTGAAGGCCGCGATGGTGCCGCTGCACTTCTGGCTGCCGGACAGCTACCCCACGGCGCCTGCGCCGGTCACCGCCGTGTTCGCCGGCCTGCTGACCAAGGTCGGCATCTACGCGCTGATCCGCACCCAGACGCTGGTGTTCTCGCACGCCGAGACCTGGGACCTGATGCTCGGCATCGCGCTGATCACCATGATCGTCGGCGCGCTCGGCGCCCTCGCGCAGAACGACCTCAACCGGTTGCTGTCGTTCCTGCTGGTCAGCCACATCGGGTACATGCTGTTCGGGCTCGGCGTCTACAACGTCGTCGGCCTGACCGGCGTGATCCTCTACGTCGTCCACCACATCACGGTGCAGGCGACGTTGTTCCTGGTCAGCGGTCTGATCACGCGGCACAGCGGAACGGTTGCGCTGACCCGCATGGGCGGCATGGCCAAGGCCACCCCGCTGATCGCGGTCCTGTTCGCGCTCCCGGCGCTGAGCCTGGCGGGCGTGCCGCCGTTCTCCGGTTTCGTCGCCAAGCTCGCGCTGCTGCAGGCGGGCATCGGCAGCGGAACCATCACCGGCTACGCGGTGACCGCCGGTGCCGTGCTGACCAGCCTGCTGAGCCTCTACGCGATGGCGCGGGTGTGGACCAGGGTGTTCTGGGGCCAGGTGAAGGCTCCCGCTCCGGACCCGGACCCGACCGACGAACTGGTCGTCGGCACCGCCAGCTCCAGTCGTCCGATGCTGGCCGCGACCGGCGTGCTCGTCGTGTCCAGCCTGGTGATCGCGCTGGTCGCGGGCCCGCTGGGAGAGGTCGCGGGCCGCGCGGCCGGGGACCTGATGCACGGCGAGATCTACCGGGCCGCGGTGCTGGGAGGTGGCTCCCGTGGGTGAGCGCATGCCGAAGCACAAGCGCCTGCTGCGCCGGGTTCCGCTGGTGGTCTGGCTGACCGCGGTGTGGGTGCTGCTGTGGGGCAGCTTCGACGTCGGCACGCTGTTCTTCGGCGTGCTGGTGGCGCTGCTGGTGACCCTGCTGTTCCCGCTGCCGATGATCCGCACCGGCATGGTGCTGCGTCCGCTACCGCTGCTGCGGCTCGTCGGCTACCTGGCCTGGGACCTGGTGATCTCCACCCTCCGGGTGGCCTGGCAGGCGGTCTGGCACCGGCGCAGCGCCAAGGCGGGCATCGTGGCCAGCACGCTGCGCACCGACTCCGACCACCTGATCGCGATCGTGGCCAGCGCGGTGTCGCTCGCACCGGGCAAGTTCGTGCTGCAGATCGACCGCGCCAACCGCACCTGCTACGTCTACGCGCTGGGCCTGCGTCCCGGCGAGGAGGACTCGGTGCGACGCGAGATGTGGTTCCTGGAGCGGCTGGTCGTCGACGCGGTCGGCTCCGCCGGACAGCGAGAACTGGTCAGGGGTGATGCGGGGTGATCTGGGTCTTCGCCGTGACCTTCGTGCTGCTGAGCGTGGCAGGGCTGCTGGTGGTCGTCCGGTTGCTGCTCGGCACGACCACGCTGGACCGGATCGTGGCCGTCGACGTGCTGGTGACGCTGGTCGTCGCGGGCACCTGCGTGGGCATGGGCTTGCAGCAGGACGGGTCGAACATCGCGCTGCTGGCGGCCTTCGCGCTGCTGGCCTTCATCGGGTCGATCAGCACCGCGAAGTTGATCGAGAGGAAGGAGCCGTACCGATGAGCTGGACGGACGTCGTCTCCGCGATCTGCCTGATCGGTGGCGCGCTGTCCTGCCTGTTCGGCGCGATCGGGCTGCTGACCTTCCCGGACGTGACCGCGAGGCTGCAGGCCGCCACGAAACCGCAGACGCTGGGCCTGATCCTGATCCTGATCGGCACCGGAGTGCAGCTGGACCTCGGTTATGCCACCGGATTGATCCTCGTTGGACTGTTCCAGATGCTCACCGCGCCGGTTCTCGCGCAACTCGTGGGTCGGGCCGCTTATCGCACCGATAGCGTGGACCGGGACACCTTGATCGTCGATGAGCTCGGGGAGCGAATCGATCGTGAACCGGGAGTTCGCTGAACCGGCGGTTGTCCCCCGACGGTCGTTCTAGGACTGTCCTCACTGGGGGGAGTCGACCTCGTTCGCTCGCGGCACGTGTTCGATATGATCGACTCCGACCGGAACGGGTGACCCCTGGACGGGGGTCGCGGAAACACGACCCGGATGTGTCGGTGATCCGGCGCGACGCGAAGGATGTGGAGCCATCATGTGGCGGATCGGCCGCCTGCTCGCGGGACTTGCGATCGCGTTATCCCTGCTGCTCACACCATGGGCGGCGGCCAGTCCGGCGCCCGTCCGGGCCGAGGTGGTCCAGGTCGCCGTCGTGGCCCAGCCGCCGACGCCGGGGTCGCCCGCGCCCGAGCGCGAGACGCAGGCCGAGCGCAACCAGCGCACCGCGATGGGGGTCGCCGGTGTGATGCTGATCGGGCTCGTGCTGCTTTCCCGCAAGATCAGGAAGAAGCCGGTGCTGTTCTTCGAGAAGAAGAAGTAGGTATTCCTAGAAAACAGACCGCGGCGTCGGTTTTCGCTATTTCTTCACTACCAATTTCCGCCATGGACTAGACCTGACGGCGAAGCTGTGGGATTTTCACACCTGATCGTGCGTGTGGAGTCATTCCGCACGCTTCCTGGGTGAGTAACCCATCGAGACGTGGGTCGGCGCCGGGAAGCCCCCCGACCGGTGCCGGCCCACACCCATTCCCGGCCCTGCGCCGGGAATGTCCGGCTCGGCCCGTGGAATTGCGTGGAATTCAACAAAGGTGTGAATTCCCTTTTTTCTGTCCAGCTGAAGTCTCGCCACCCGTTCGGCGCAGCTGGACTACCGGTGGTCGCCACGTAGCGTGCTCGTCACGCGCAGCTGATCCAGCTGATGCAGGATGAACGCACATGCGTACCACCCCGCCCGAAGATCAGCCCGCGCCCGGAGGCCGAACCGCGCTGCGCGACCGCTGCCGCGACGTCGTGCGCAGGAACGGGGCGGCGCTGACCGGGCTGTCCCGCAGCATCCACGCCGAACCGGAGACGGCCTTCGCCGAACACCGCAGCGCCGCCAAGGTCGCAGCGCTGCTCGCCGAGCACGGCTTCGCCGTCCAGGCCCCGGTCGCCGACCTGGACACCGCGCTGGTCGCCGAGTGCGGCAGCGGTGACCTCGTCGTCGGCATCTGCGCCGAGTACGACGCGTTGCCGCAGGTCGGACATGCCTGCGGGCACAACGTCATCGCCGCCTCCGCCGTGGGCGCCGCGCTCGCGCTGGCCGAGATCGCCGACGAAGCCGGACTCATCGTCAAGGTGTTCGGCACACCGGCCGAGGAAACCGGCGGCGGCAAGGTCGTGATGCTGGAGGCGGGCCTGTTCGACGACGTCGCCCTGGCGATGATGGTGCACCCCGGGCCCGAGGACATCTGCCTGCCGAGCTCGCTCGCCATCACCGACCTGGAGGTCCGCTACACCGGCCGCGCCGCGCACGCCGCGGCCGCGCCCGACCTCGGCATCAACGCCGCCGACGCGCTCACCGTCGCGCAGGTGGCCATCGGACTCCTGCGGCAGCACCTGGAGCCGCAGCAGATGGTGCACGGTATCGTCACGGAGGGTGGCGCGGCGCCGAACATCGTGCCCGCGCGCACCGCGGCGGTCTACAACCTGCGTGCTGCCGAAGCGCGCTCGCTGCAGCGCCTGGAGAACCGCATCCGGGCCTGCTTCGAAGCGGGTGCGACGGCGACCGGGTGTTCTCACGAGATCGTGCAGATCTCGCCGGTCTACGCGGAGCTCGCCTGCGACCAGTGGTTGTCGGAGGCGTACCGTCGCGCGATCACCGATCTCGGGCGTGAACCGCTCGATCGGAGCACCGAGCGGGGCCGGGTCATCGGCAGCACCGACATGGGCAACGTGACCAGGGCCTTGCCCGCGATCCACCCGATGATCGCGGTGGAATGCGGGGACGCGGTCAACCACCAGGCGGAGTTCGCCGCGGCCTGCGCCACTCCCTCGGCGGACCTCGCGGTCCTCGACGGGGCCGTGGCGATGGCCTGGACCGCGCTCGCGGCCGTGCTCGACGGCACGCAGCGCGAACGGCTGCTCGCCGGTGTCGCCGACCGCGCTGGAAAAGGTTCGACCGAACAGTTCTGCACGTCGGGAGGCGTGGCGTGACCGTGGTGGATTCTCGTGGCCCTGACCCGGGCCAGCGCCCGAACCGTGACGGTTCGGCGGTGACGGACGAGGAGTGGGCCGTCGCCCAGGCGACGACGCTGGTGGCTGACGAGCCGATCGGCGCGACCGAAAGCACGATTGCGGACATGGATTCCCGCTTCGGATCCAGTGTGGAGTCCGTCGTGCCCGACATCGGTGCGGGTCGCGGACCGTCCTGGCTGGACGCCTGGCTGAACGCGAACGCGCGTCGCGTGGTCGCCTGGCGCCGTCACATCCACGCCCACCCGGAGCTCTCCCGCGCCGAGCACCGCACCACCGCGTTCCTCGCCGACCAACTCGGCCGGATCGGGCTGACGCCCCGGCTGCTCCCCGTCGGAACCGGCCTGACCTGCGACATCGAGGGAACGGGTCCCGGCCCCACGATCGCGCTGCGCGCCGACATCGACGCGCTGCCGCTGACCGAGGCCACCGGCCTGCCGTACTCCTCCACAGTGGATGGTGCCTCGCACGCGTGCGGCCACGACGCGCACACCACCGTCGCGCTCGGTGCCGCGATGGCCCTGGCCACCGCCCCCGACCTGCCCGGACGCGTGCGGATGATCTTCCAGCCCGCCGAGGAGGTCATGCCCGGCGGCGCGCTGGACGTGCTGGCCAGCGGCGCTCTCGACGACGTCGACCGGATCTTCGGCCTGCACTGCGACCCGCGCCTGCCCGCGGGCAGCGTCGGAACCCGCGTCGGGCCGATCACCTCCGCCACCGACCTGCTGGAACTGCGGCTGACCTCGCCCGGCGGGCACACCTCGCGGCCCCACCTGACCGCCGACCTGGTGCACGCCCTGGGCAGCGTGATCACCGGCCTGCCCGCGCTGCTGTCCCGCCGCGTCGACCCGCGCACCGGGACCGTGCTGACCTGGGGAGCGGTGCACGCCGGTGAGGCGCCCAACGCCATCCCGCAGGACGGGGTGCTCACCGGCACCCTGCGCACCGCCGACCGGGACACCTGGGCGAAGCTGGAACCGCTGGTCCACGAGCTCGCGCAGAGCCTGCTCTCGCCGCTCGGGGTCGGCTTCGACCTGCAGCACCGCCGCGGCGTCCCGCCGGTGGTCAACGAGCGGGACTGCACCGAGCTGATGCGCGCCGGGATCACCGCCGCGCTGGGGGAGCAGGCGCACGCCGACACCCCGCAGTCCTCGGGCGGCGAGGACTTCGGCTGGTACCTGGAGCACATCCCCGGTTCGTTCGCCCGCCTGGGCGTGCACTCGGGCAGCGGTCGGATCAAGGACCTGCACCAGCCGACCTTCACCCTCGACGAGCGGGCGCTGCTGGTCGGCATCCGCACGATGGTCCACACGGCGCTGCTGAGCCTGCGGAGCTGACGGAGCGGGCCGCGGAATTCGCCTGATCGAGGTGTATCCGGGCTCGGGATGTATCTGTGGGCGGGGTTCGCGCCTCTTCTCAGCATGAGGACGAACATCGACCGCCCGCAGTCCCTGCCCGCACCCGGCCCGCAGACCCCTCGGCACTGGCACGGGGCCTTGCCGCGCCACGAGGCCGAGCGCCTGCTCGGCGCTGCCGACCTCGCCGAGGCGTTGGAGGCCGGCGAGTGGGTCCAGCCCTGGACGGGTGTGGTGCTGCCGGCCGCGCTCCTGCGCGATCCGACCGCAAGAGCCGCCGCCGCGCTGCTGCGCGCAGGTGATCAAGGGGTGATCTCCGGACCGACGGCCGTGGCCATGCACGGCTGCGGCCCGGTCGAGGACGCCGTGCACGTGACCGTGCCCTACGACCGGGAGCTGCGGTCGCAGGGCGATCTGGTCGTGCACCACGCCTGGTTCCGCGAGACCGAGGTGATCGAGCTCGACGGTCTCCGCGTCCAGGCGCTGGACGTCGCGCTGGCGGACGTGCTGTGCTCCGGTCCGCAACGTCGTGCGCTGGACTGCCTGGAACGCGCCCTGGGACGGCTCGGCTCGGGTGCCGAGCACTTCCGCGCGCTGATCGGGGAGCGGCTGGCCCGCCGCCGGGACCGCCGCGGCACTCGGCGGGCCTGGGCGTTGCTGGAGCTGGCGTGGGCGTGATCGGGTGCGGCGTTCGCAAGGACCGCACCCTCAGCGCACTGGTAGTTATCACATTAAATACTGTTAATTCTGTCGCTCCTGGTGTTATTTTGGGGGTGCAGGGAGCCACCTCGGTCCCGTTGGACCGCGAGCGAAAGGACCGGACGTGCCGGCCGATCCCACAACCGGAGCCGAACCGATCGACCTCGTGCTGCTCGACGTGGGCGGGCCCGTCTACGACGACGCCGCGTACCGCGACGCACTGCTGCGCGCCACCCGTGAGCTCGCGGCCGAGGAGGGCGACGAGGTCTCCGAGACCGAGTTCCTGCGCCTCTACGACGAGCGCAGGCAGGCCCAAGGCGGCTCGCTGCGCACGGCGGTGGCGCAGCGCTTCCTCACCGTGCAGGACCGGCAGCGGCTGTCGGACCTGGCGGAGAGCTACTGGGAGTACCCGCCGGAAGCCCTCCACGACGACGTCCTGCCCGCCCTGCGCCTGATCGGCGAGCGCTACCGGATCGCCGTGGTCGCCAACCAGCGATCCGTCGTCGTCGACGCGCTGCGCCGGGACGGCGTCGCCGAGCACATCGACGTCTGGGCCATCTCGGAGACCGTCGGCGCGGAGAAGCCCGACCCGCGGATCTTCCAGCACGCCCTGGACGAGGCCGGTGTGCCGGCGTCCCGCGCGGTGCACGTCGGCAACCGCCTCGACACCGACGTCCGCGGTGCCCAGCGCATGGGGCTGCGCACGGTGTGGGTGCTGCGCGGCGAAGCGCCGCCCGCGCCGACGCCCGAGCAGCTCGCCGAGCCGGACATCGCCGTGCACTCGCTGGCGGAACTGCCAGGAGCGCTGGAGAAGCTCGCGTCATGACCGGCGAGCTCGTCGCCGGTGTGGACGTCGCCACGGCCACCGTCCGGGTGCAGGTCCACGATCCGGCGGGCGCGCTGCTGGCCCAGGCCTCGCGGTCGCTGCCGACGCCCGTGCGCTCGCCCGGCGGGCGTTCGGAGCAGGACGCCCTGTCGTGGTGGCCCGCCGCGCGCGACTGCCTGGCCGAGTGCACCGACCTGCTGGGCGCGCGCAGCACCGGGATCACCGCGCTGGCGATCTCGGCCACCTCGGGCACGGTCGTCGCCGTCGACGCCGACGGCGAGCCGGTCGGCCAGGCGCTGATGTACGACGACCGGCGCGCCCGGGTCGCCTGGCTGGCCGCGAACCTCCCGGCGGGCGCCGAGCAGATCTGCCACACGCCAGAGGTGATCGCCCGGCGGCTCGTCGGGCACCCGGTCGCCACCGACACCAGCCACGCGCTCAAGAGCGGCTACGACGCGGCGGCCGGTGAGTGGGCGGCGGGCGTTCCCGCCGCGCTGCTGCCGCAGGTCGTGCGACCCACGGCCGTGCTCGGCCAGGTGGGGCGCGAGGCCGCGGATCTCACCGGGCTGCCGGTGGGCTGCGAGGTCCGCGCGGGCATGACCGACGGTTGCGCCGGGCAGCTGGCGACGGGTGCCGTCGACGCCGGGCAGTTCGTGACGGTGCTGGGCACGACGCTGGTGATCAAGGGCGTGTCGGAGAAGCTGGTGCACGACCCGGCCGGAGTGGTCTACAGCCACCTGCACCCCGAAGGCAGGTGGCTGCCCGGCGGCGCCGCCAACATCGGCGGCTCGGCGTTGTCCGATGTGGACCCGGCTGAACTGCCCGAACTGGACTCGGCGGCCATCGCGAACGGACCCGCGAGCGTGCTCAACTACCCGCTGCGAGGACGGGGCGAGCGGTTCCCGTTCCAGGCGCCCGAAGCCGGGGCGTTCCTCCTCGGAACGCCGCGGAACCGCGCCGAGGAGCACCGCTCGCGCCTGGAGGGCATCGCCTTCTGCGAACGCCTCGCGCTGGAACGCCTGGCCACGCTGGGCGCGGTGGCCGAAGGGCCGGTGCGCACGGCGGGCGGCGGCGCGCGGAGCACGGCCTGGTGCCGCGTCCGAGCTTCGGTGCTGGACCGGCCGGTGCTGCGCGTGCTCGGTGCCGGAACCGCTCTGGGCGCGGCGCTGCTGGCGGCCACCGGCTCGATCCACCCGGACCTGAGCACGGCGGCGGCCGCGATGGTGCCGGCAGGCGAGCTCGTCGAGCCGGACCGGGCGGAAGTGGCCGCGCTCGACTCGGCCTACGAGCGGTTCGCGGCGGAACTCCGCGAGCGCGGCTGGCTCCAGGACCCGCCGGCAGGACCGCTCTAGAGCTCGCGGGGAGAGCCGGGGCCCACGTTGTGGCAGGGGCGTTTCCGGAGCTTCTCGACGTAGTCCTCGGGGGCTCCGGCGGCTTCCGCCGCGTCGGCCATCACGCCGAGGTAGCGGGCCGAGGGAAGTCCGCCCTCGTAGGCGTCGAGCACGTACAGCCATGCGAGCACGGGGCCGTCGAGCGTCTGCACCATCAGCCGAAGCTTCTTGTGCATCCCGAGCTCGGCGCCCTCCCAGTTGTCCAGGTTCTTCTCGTCTTCCGGGCTCACGTCGTAGAGCACCGTGAAGACCTGCGAACCGGGCTGCTCGACGATGGTCGCGAGGGCGCCTTCCCAGCCGTAGTCCTCGCCGCCGAAGGTCAGCCGCCAGTCCATCAGCCAGCCGCTTCCCGCCAGCGGGGAATGCGGGGCGCGCTTCAACATCTGGGCAGGATCCATGTTGGATCCGTACGCGGCGTACAGAGGCACGCCCCACAGGGTAGCGATCCGTTGGCAGAAAAGCGGACCGGAGGGCAGCACGAATGTGGGTTTCTCGGTCATCCGGTTCTGGCCGGGGCCCGAGGACCCGCGCACCGGCGACGATCACAGGCGGTGTCGTCGGCCCGGAGTGGTCTTCGCCACGATCACCCATCCCGGGCGGTACCACCCGGTTTGCCCGGACTCGTCGCGGCGTACCGTGAGTTCGGCGCCCATCGGTGTAATCGGTGACCACCGGCAACGGGGTGCCCTTCGGCCAGGTGGACTCAGGAGGAGCGCGAAGTGACCCGCATCGTGATCATGGGCGGCGGACCGGCGGGCTACGAGGCGGCATTGGTCGCCGCTTCCAACGGAGCGGACGTCACGCTCGTCGAGCCGGAAGGTCTCGGCGGGGCCTGCGTGCTCTACGACTGCGTTCCTTCGAAGACCTTCATCGCCTCCGCAGGCGCTCGTTCCTCCTTCCGCGACGCGGAAGAGCTCGGCATCCGGACCTCCTCCCACGAAGCCGACGTCGAGGTCGCCGTCGTGCACGGCCGGGTCAAGGGCCTGGCTCTCGCGCAGTCGGCCGACATCCGCTCCCGGGTGCGCCGCGAAGGCGTCAAGATCATCCCGGGCCGTGCGCGCTTCACCGACCCGACGCCGGGCATGGCCGTGCACCAGATCGGCGTGGACCGCGCCGACGGCACCTACGAAGAGCTCACCGCCGACGTCGTGCTGATCGCCACCGGCGCCACGCCCCGCATCCTCAAGGGCGCCGAGCCCGACGGTGAGCGGATCCTGACCTGGCGCCAGCTCTTCGACCTGCCGGAACTGCCCGAGCACCTGGCCGTCATCGGCTCCGGCGTCACCGGTGTGGAGTTCGCCTCCGCCTACACCGAGATGGGCGTCAAGGTCTCCATGATCTCCAGCCGCGACCGCGTGCTGCCGCACGAGGACGCCGACGCCGCGGCCGTGCTCGAAGAGGTGTTCGCCGAGCGCGGCACCGAGGTCGTCAAGCACGCCCGCGCCGAGTCGGTGGAGCGCACCGAGAAGGGCGTGGTCATCCACCTCGCCGACGGCCGGAAGGTCGAGGCCAGCCACGCGCTGATGACGGTGGGCTCGGTGCCCAACACCAGCGACATCGGCCTGGAGAAGGTCGGCATCGAGACCGGCCGGGGCGGCTACGTCGAGGTCGACCGCGTGTCGCGGACCGGCGCCCCGGGCATCTACGCCGCTGGTGACTGCACCGGTCTGCTGCTGCTGGCGTCCGTCGCCGGCATGCAGGGCCGCATCGCGATGTGGCACGCGCTGGGCGAGGGCGTCACGCCGATCAAGCTGAAGACGGTGGCGGCCAACGTCTTCACCCACCCCGAGATCGCCACGGTCGGCATCAGCCAGCAGGCCATCGACAGCGGCGAGGTCCCCGCGCGGACCGTGATGATGCCGCTGGCCACCAACCCGCGCGCCAAGATGGAAGGCCTGCGGCGCGGTTTCCTCAAGGTCTTCTGCCGCCCGCAGACGGGTGTGGTCGTGGGTGGCGTCGTGGTCTCGCCGAACGCCAGCGAGCTGATCCTGCCGATCGCGCTCGCGGTGCAGAACCAGGTGACGGTGGACAACCTGGCCAACACCTTCTCGGTGTACCCGTCGCTGTCGGGTTCGCTCACCGAAGCCGGACGCCTGCTGATGCGCCACGACGACCTGGACTGACGAGGGGCCTCCCGTGAGGGAGGATGGCGGCGTGGCCGAACGTCCGGTGCTGATCTACGACGGCGACTGCGGGTTCTGCACCCGCAGCGTCCGCCTCGCCGTGCGCCTGCCGGTGCGCATGCGGGTCCAGCCCTGGCAGGAAGCCGATCTCGCGGCGCTGAACATCACCGAAGACCGAGCCGCTCACGAGGTCCTCTGGATCGACCGCTCCGGCCGGGTTTTCGGCGGTGCCGAAGCGGTGGCCGAACTCCTCAGGTCCAGCCGCGCCCCCTGGCCCCTGCTGGGTGGGCTCATGTCGGCTCCGCTGCTGCGCTCCCTCGCCGAACGCCTCTACCGCTGGGTCGCCGACCACCGCCACCGCCTGCCCGGCGCCACCCCGGCCTGCCAGCTCCCGCCCGAACAACGCCCCCAGCGCGACTGACCCCCGGGAAAATCGCGCGACACGTCTCGGGGCTCCGAGCCCGGCACCGCCGGAGCTCAGCGGTCGGAGTGGCCCATCGCGGCACGGTTTCTCCCGAACAACTCCGAGAAGCTCTGGCGGAGATCACCTCGAACCCGGAGATCCGGCGCAGCACGGCGAAGATGCGGCGGGAGATCGAGGAGTCCGGCGGCCTGAACCGAGCCGCCGACAGGATCGAGTCGCTGCTCGAAACCTGACGTGCGAACGGCGGTTCGCTCGGCTCCGGACGTCCGGAACCGAGC